>JAKSPM010000064.1 GCA_024404825.1 Clostridia bacterium | reverse complement strand
AGGCCTCCCTTGTGGATCGCGCCCTACGGCTCAAAAGAACGCTAAATTTCTGTTTTTCAGAAGAGCAAAGTTATAAAATAACAGGACGCAAATGATTGCGTCCTGTTTTGATGGATTCATTTTACGGCGTGCTGATAACGTAGACCGTGCAGGTGCGTCTGCCGAAATCATAGCACTCCTGAAGTGTGTTGAAGTACAGGTCAACCGCATTTCCCTTGACTGCGCCGCCGATGTCCTCTGCGGTGCAAAGGCCGTAAATGCAGTAGCCGTCGTTGGTGACGATATAGAGCACGGAGCCGAGCGGGATGACATTGGGGTCAACCGCGATCGCGCCGACTCTTGCAACGGTTCCGGTGTAGGTGTAGCCCGTATAACCGGGGCAGGTATAGCCTGTACCGGAGCAGGTAAGCACCGATTGATAATGGAGCACTTCACCGCTTGCCGTGGTGATGGTATTGCCGCTGTCGGTCACGCTGCCCGAAGAGAAGGAGCTGCCTGATGAAGATGAACTGCTTGACGAGGAAGAACCGCTTGACGAGGAAGAACTGCCGGAGGATTTACCGGAGCTCTGGCTGCCGGAGGATGCACTCGGAGTGCTGTCTTCTTCCTGGGCCTCGCTTGCCGGGTCATACTGTTCTTTTGTGGAGTGAGAAATGCCTCTTACGATCACCTCGGAAACCATCGGACAGATGACTTCCTCAGAGAGCACCTCGCGGGAGACTTCCTTGCCGTCGGCATAGGTGACAAGTGCGGTGATGCTGACCTGACCGTCCTGCCCTGCCTGAAGGGTCTTCGATTCGTCGCCGGAGAGCTTATCAGACTCATAAACAAACGAATCATAGCTGAGCGTGTTCTCATAGGCAAGCCGTTCTGTACGGATGCGGATAACTTCGATCGTCATGCCATCGAAGGTCATTTCCTCCGTATTGCAGGAAATCTTGTCATCTTCCCCGAGCTGAATTCCCATGCGATCCAGCAGGCTTGAAACGCTCTCGCCGTAGGAATCGACGACCGTGCGTTGTCCGTCACAGACGACCGTGATGTGCTGTGCTCGCTGAATTGTGATATAGCTGAGGTTGTTTTCATATTCCGTGGTATAGGTGTCTGCCTGACCGAGCTTGATGCCCGCCTTGGAAAGCGCCTTGTCGGGATCGGAGCTAAAGCTCTTGCAGGAGGTAACACGCTCACCGTCCGTAATAATATATGTATTCTGTGCAAAGACCGAAATAGTCAGACCCGTCGCTGCAAGAACGATTACAATCGACGCTGCAAGCAGGCGCTGTGCCCAATGCTTGGGTAATATCGATCTGTGCTTCTGCTTATAATGCATCAGAATACCTCCTTTCAAAATCGAGAAAATAGTTTTGTTTCCTCTCTGATTCTATTGTAACTATATTGTAACTCTTTTGAAATTATAACAAATGATTTACAAAAGTCAAGTCTTTTCTGCCGCCGATCGTAGGAAAATACCGGAAAAATGCCCCTTTTTCGTAAAATCGGTTTGACACAGCTATAAAAAAGTGATATATTCGTGAGGATAAAAGCTTTGACGAAGACCGTGTGTTCAATATAGCGCCCAGAGAGGACATCATTTGCTGGAAGATGTCTGCGCAGGAGGATCGCACCACCGCTTCCGAGCCGCCTTGCCCAACGATTTCAAGTAAGCAAGGTCGGGTACGCCCGTTATAGCGGCAATGAGCGGCGGAGTATTCCGCAAGCAGGGTGGAACCGTGAGTACATTTCGTACCCACCCCTGATCTAAATCAGGGGCGGGTCTTTTTTACGCCCCAATCAAAACAGGAGGGATATTCAATGTCCGAAGAAAACATCTACACCTTTGAAAACGAAACCTATCGCAAAACTTATTGGCATACCTGCTCCCACATCATGGCGCAGGCAGTCAAGCGCCTCTACCCCGAGGTACAGCTTGCCATCGGTCCGTCCATCGACCTCGGCTGGTACTACGACTTCGATGCTCCGTTCTCCTTTACGAACGAGCACTTAGAAGCCATCGAGGCAGAAATGAAAAAGATCTGCAAGGAGCGTCTGCATTTAGAGCGCAGCGAAAAGCCCCGTCAGGAAGCCATTGCCTATATGGAATCTCTGAACGAGCCTTACAAGGTCGAGCTCATCAACGACCTGCCCGAGGACGCTGTCATTTCCTTCTATACGCAGGGCGAGTTCACAGACCTCTGTGCAGGCCCGCACCTGGATTCCACCGGCAGAGTCAAGCACAACGGCTTTAAGCTGACCAAGTGCTGCGGCGCTTACTGGCGCGGCGACTCCAACCGCAAGATGCTGCAAAGAATCTACGGCGTTGCCTTCCCGAGCAAGGAAGAGCTGGAAGCCTATCTTGAGCAGCAGGCGGAAGCCCTCAAGCGCGACCACAACAAGCTCGGCCGCGAGCTGGAATTCTTCACCACCGTTGACGTCATCGGTCAGGGTCTGCCGATCCTGCTTCCCAAGGGCGCAAGAGTTATTCAGAAGCTCCAGCGCTGGGTCGAGGACGAGGAAAAGAAGCGCGACTATCAGCTGACCAAGACCCCCTATATGGCAAAGCGCGATCTTTACCGGATCTCCGGTCACTGGGATCACTACCGCGATGGTATGTTCATCCTCGGCGATCCCGACGATGAAACCAAGGAATGCTTCGCCCTTCGTCCCATGACCTGCCCGTTCCAGTATCAGGTCTTCCTGAACAGAGCCCGCTCCTACCGTGACCTCCCCATGAGACTTGGTGAGACCTCCACCCTCTTCCGCAACGAGGATTCCGGCGAAATGCACGGTCTGATCCGCGTGCGTCAGTTCACGATCTCCGAAGGTCATCTGATCCTCCGTCCGGAACAGTTAGAGGAAGAGTTCAAGGGCTGCCTGGAGCTTGCAAAGTACTGCCTCGATACCGTCGGCATGCTTGACAAGTGCACCTTCCGTTTCTCCCAGTGGGATCCGGCGAACCCCAACAACAAATATGAGGGAACAAAGGAACAGTGGGAAATCGCACAGGCAACGATGAAGACCATCCTCGATGATCTCGGCGTGGAATACACCGTCGGCATCGACGAGGCTGCCTTCTACGGCCCGAAGCTCGACATCCAGTATCACAACGTCTTCGGCAAGGAAGACACCATCGTCACCATTCAGGTCGATATGCTGCTGGCTGAAAAGTTCGGCATGGAATACACCGACGCCGACGGCCAGAAGAAGATCCCCTATATCATCCACCGCACGTCCCTCGGCTGCTACGAACGCACCCTTGCTTACCTCATTGAGACCTATGCAGGCGCGCTGCCGCTGTGGATGATGCCCGAGCAGGTACGTGTGCTTCCGATTACCGACCGCGCCCACGACTATGCAGAGAACATTGTCAAGGCACTGCGTGCCGTCGACATCGACGCCGAGGGCGACTACCGCTCCGAAAAGCTCGGCTACAAGATCCGCGAAGCACAGATGGAAAAGATCCCTTATATGCTCGTTATCGGTGACCGCGACATGGAAAACGGCACGGTTTCCGTCCGCACGAGAGGCGGCCAGGATCTTGGCGCAATGCCGCTCGACGAATTCAAGGCACTCTGCCTGAAGCAGATCGAAAGCAAGGACAGAAGCTTCTGATTATCCGAATAAGAAAAATCGACAAGTCTTTTTCAAGACTTGTCGATTTTTTATAAGCATTTCAGGCTTTCGGCTTAATCGCGCAGCTCCAGGGCTTTCTGCATTGCTTCCGATTCGGAGAGCTTCGGATCGGCTTCGCGGAAGATCCCGGTAATGTCCGTCAGTGCGCCTTCCAGGTTCTCCTGTTTGGTTTCGGTGCCGCTCAAATAGCCATAGACACTTCCGATAATCTCCGGAGTATTCTTTGCCATGCTGCCGAGTACGCCCATGGTAGCCGAGGTAAAGAAGGCCTGCTTTTTCGCCGCAAGAGAGATCAGCTCGGCAATCGGTGTATTCGGCAGTTTTTCCATTGCCAAAGCGGTTGCGACCTCAGAGCCCTTGCGAAGCTTATTGGCGATAGATATCTTTTGGGACTTTGCAGGATCCAGTTTGAAATTATTGATCTCCTTCACATACTTCTCATAAGTATCGAATTTTTCAGGTTTGATTCCGGCTTCTTCTGCCTGTATTGCCTTATCACCCAACTCGTCTGCCTTCGTTTTCGGGTCAATCAGGCCGAGTGCACCGACAAAGGTGGTGATTGCCTGTGCGATCGGACGCAGAATAGAAATCGCAGCCTTCGCAAAGCCGCTGATGGCGGAGACCGCCGAACTGACAAGAGATATTATTCCTGAAAAAAAGCCCATCTTTTCTTTCTCCTTTACATTAATGCCGTAAGTATTGTGATTGAAATATCTTCCGTGTGAAAACTATTCGCAGAGAATTCATCGGTGAAGAAATCGGCAAGCTGATCCAACAGAGCTTCTTCCCTGTCAGATTTTCGGCCGAGGTGTTCCCGTCTGTGTTGTGCCAGCATCCGCCAAACAGGACGCGGATCATCGTTTCTTGCGCAGCCCTTGACGGCGTTGATCAGTTTTTTGCGGTGAACGGGGCATTTTTTGCGGCTCAACTCTTTTGCCGCTTCATCAAACAGGTCAAAATAGGCACTGACTGCAAGATCCCGGAAACAGCTTCCGAGCTGTTTGATCACAGACAGGAACCGTTTGCGTACCACCGTATCCGGAAGCACCTGATCATCCGTATCCGTCAGCTTTTCGATTCGCACATGGACGGGTTTGTCGGTATTTTCCGAGAAAATCACAGCGTGTCCGACAGGCAGCGCAGACAGATACTCACGTTGTCTTTCTCCCATCAGCATCATATCGCCGATGGCATCCTTATCATCCTTTGCAAAAATGCGGTGGATGATCTTGGTATTGGTGTTTTTCAGCACCTCCGGTGCAAGCTTGTTCGGGATCTGGTCAACAACGATCAGTCCCTCGCCGTACTTGCGCACCTCTGCAAGCAGGTCGGAGAAGGTTTCTACCGCCGCTTTCTTTGCGCCGCTGTCCGAAAAGTCCGGCCGCGACAGCAATCTGTGTGCTTCTTCCACCAGCGTCAGATGACGGAAGTCGGGATTCTGCCGGTGCTTTGACCGGATCACTGTGGACAGGCGCATCAAAATCATGCCCATCAACAGCGCCTTATCCTCTGCTGAACGAAGATCTTCCATCTCCAAAATAACATTGTTCTCGGCAAGGAAGCCGAAATTCACGGAATGCCGGCAGTTGAGCATACTGCCCTTGGAGCCGACGGTAAGGTTCGACAGGCGGCTGACAAGCGAGCCGACATAATCAGATTTCAGGCGTTCGCTGAAGCCCTTCTTTTCCACGGTGGACTCCATTGCACTGAGCAGATCGGACAGGATCGGGAAGCTGTCTGTTACACCGTCAAAGGCGGCATCACCGTAGATATCGTTTTGGTTTGTATAGATGTTCCAGCCCTTGTCCTCATAGCATTTATAGATTGCTTCCTCTAACAGCTGCGGCATGGAGGCCTCCATCGGGAATGCATTGGTGAAGGTTGCCTTCAGCATATCGATATGAGAGGAAATCACCTCTCCCGGTTCCAGTTCAAACGGGTTAATACGGAAGGGTGCTACGGCTTCGTTGCCCAGGGTGAACACCGTGACATCTTTCAAGATTTCCGATTTCAGAAGCACGCGGTATTCCGTCTTTGCAGGTTCAATGACCAAAAAAGGCACTTTTGCCTCTGCAAGCAGGCGGTGGCAGGTCGTTGTCTTTCCGCTGCCGGTGACGCCCGCAACGAAGGTATGCTTTTTCAAGCTCTTCCGGCCGAGGTAGAACGCAGATGCGGAAAGCTCCTTATTCTGCTGTACCATAACACCCAAACGAATCGGCCGCGGTTCATTGATCGGTGTCTGGTTGAGGCCGAATCTTGCACCGGCTCGCATAGGCAGCCCCGGTACCTCCGTTTCCGGAAGTCCCGCAAGCAGGCTCAGTTCCATGCCGGTCATATAGGTGCCGAGCGCAGGATGGTCTTTTTCGCAGGGGCGCGACAGAAGCAGCGCCGCGGTCGGCTCCATACAAGAATTACTGTATGCGCTCTTATAGGCACACAGCAATTGCTTGGTCATTGGATCAGAGAAGTCCATCGGCATGGCACTGAGTGGACTATACTCGGATTGTTCGCCCTGATACAGAGCAAGCAGTCCTGTTCGAAGCTGATTTGCCGTGACCTGATTGGAAGCCATATAATAAACGGAGGTATGATACAGACCGCGGTTAAAGCCTATACGCAGGCGTGTCAGGAGGTTCTCATCGATGTATTTCATCAGCTCCTGCGCGTATTTATTCGATTGCTCCGCTGTCCATGCCTGACCACTGCTTGTTCCCTTATTGGTTGTTTCCGTAACGCCGGAGGAAAAGGATTCCGAGGTTCCGCTTTGCGTACTTTTGGAGCTTTGGCTCGAAGCTGACTGGCTGTCAGTCGTGCCCATGTTTTTGCCTCTTCCGGTAGATTCCGATTTTGCCTGACTGCTGCCGTCAGAAGATCCGACGGATTTCTGAACAGATGTCTTTGAAAACACGGAGAGATTGTCATAATGCGCGTAGATCTGCTCACGCATCTGCAGGATCTTCTCTCTGGAAACAGGCTCACATACTATTTCCAACCGCCATTTTTTCCCGGAAAGGCTGTTGATCAGGCGCTCGATTCCCTGATAGTCTTTCCGGCTGTCAGAGTGCGATTGATTCTGTGCCGGAACACCAACCAGAACGCCGCCCGAAGTATATTTCTCGACAGAAAAAACGGTGTCTCGCAGCTCATCTGCTTTGAGACATTCCAATCGGCTGCCGAAAAAGTTTCCTTCAAACAGAGAGGCCAGTGTAGCTCCGTAATCGTTTGCGGAGATCCCATTCTCTTCCGTATTTTGCTTTGTTCCCCAACGGAAAGCTTCGGAGAAAGAATACGCATGGTTTTTCACCACGCCGATATGAAGCGTGATTCCCTTTTCGGTGCCCGTCAGAAGATAGACAAAGTTGTAGTCCTCATTATCCAATGCGGAAAGGACATTTTCAAACGCTTCCCGATGAGGGTAGTCCTCCTCATAGCAGAGCTGCTTGACCTGATAAAAACACACATCACTGCTGCGCAGCTTTGAATCAAGCAGCATCCATGGTTTTTTCAGCGGCACTTCCGTTTTGCTTTCAAAGCTGTAGTCCTTTGTATTACGAAGAAGCTTCAACACTTTTTCCTGATCGTTATGTTGTTCACCGTTCGCTCCCATAGCAATCCCATTCCTTTATTTTTTTACATTATATCTTTTTGAACGTGCGGTGTCAATCGCGCTCGAAAAATTTTGTTTTTCGGAATTTGCAGTCGCAGCAGGCCACGATCTCACAATGACACGCATGGGGTAACTTGTACATATAACAGGAACTTATACGCCTATGAAGATTCCCCACGATAAAAGAAGGGGCTGTAAAAAAACAACCTCATTTTATAAGTTTCCTATGTATAAACGAATATCTCCGTAAATTATGCCCAATTGTTGATTATCTTTCTGA
>JAKSPM010000063.1 GCA_024404825.1 Clostridia bacterium | reverse complement strand
TGGATGGCGTCTAAGCCGTTCTTCTTTGCGCAGGCGGCGAGGTCGAACTTGCCCTGGGTTGCGCCGAATTCGCACTCGACTCTCCATGCAAGGTTCTTCTTGGTGGAAGCGGTCATGCTGGGCTCTAAGGTCGAGCCGAGCATTTCTGCGAATTTTGCAGCGTGCTCTGCTTCTTCATAAGCTGCCTTTTCCCAGTACAGGGCGATTTCCGGATAGCCCTCACGAGCTGCAACACGGGCCATGCACAGGTACATACCGACTTCGCTGCATTCACCGGTAAAATTGGCCTTTAACTGGGAAAGGATGTATTCCTTATCTTCTGCGCTGATGGAATCGTTGTCGCGGACGGTGGTCTCATAGACGCCGAATTCATGCTCAGCGGCGAGCTTCAGTTCGCCGGAGACTTCCTTGAATGCGGAAGCGGGAGCGTGGCAGATGGGGCAAGCTTCGGGAGCGGCTTCGCCCTCGTAGATGTAACCGCAGACGGAACAGACAAATTTCTTCATAGTGATAAACCTCCAAAAATAGATATTATTGCGCATCCGAAGATGCAGATTGACAGAAATTGCAGACGCCGGTAAAGGTAACGGCGCAGGCTTCAAGTGTGCCGGGAAGCTCAGGCAGGGGAGGCAGCGGAATCTCGCGAACGTCAATGACCGCATGGCATTTGCGGCAGATGAAATGGGCGTGCGGCGAAACATCGTAGTCATACCGCTCTAAGCCGCCGACACTGCCGACGGAGATGATCTGCCCGCTTTCTAAGAATTCGGACAGGTTGCGATAGACCGTGCCGAGGGAAAGATCGGGGAAATCCGGCTTTAACTGCCGGTAGACCCAGTCAGCCGAGGGATGCGTTTTCGTCCCGGCTAAGCAGGCGAGAATGGCATCACGCTTGCGGCTGCGATTCTTTTTCTTTTCCATAAAAACCTCAAAAATAGGAATCGTTCTTATTTTCAAGAGCATCATAACATATAAATTACTGTTTGTAAAGAGCAAATCAAGAAAAATTTTACAAAACCCTTTGAAAATGTTTTTTCTCGGGGCAAAAATCGGTTGAAATTGACGGAAAGATACGTTATACTAAGATACACAGTTTTACTCTGCGAATTGCGGACATTTTTGTGCAACAGTATGTAATAAGGAGGGTCGATGATGGGTCAGGTCGTAGCGTTTATTTCCGGCAAAGGCGGCACGGGCAAAACGACCGTTTGCGCCGGCGTTGCCTCATGCCTGGCGGCAGAAGGGCAGAGCGTTTTATGTATTGACACCGATGTCGGCCTGCGCAACCTGGATATTGCGCTGGGGATGGCAGAGCTTTCCGTGCTTCCGTTTACCGACATTCTGCACGGCGAGTATACGCTTGATGATGCAACAAGGCATCCGAGCATTGTCGGCCTGTCTTTGCTGACGGCACCTGAACACGGAAACCTCAGCGAAGCTTCCGATGCGGACTTCCGAAAGCTGCTTGATGATGCAAGGAAAAAATATGACTGGTGTTTGATCGATGCTCCGGCGGGCATCGGCGAGGGCTTTGAGCTGGCAGCGAAATTTGCCGATGAAATAATCATGGTGACAAATGCCGACCCCTCGTCCCTGCGTGATGCAAAGACGACCGCGGAGCTTCTGGAACGTCAAAAGATCCGCAATGTCTGCCTTGTTGTCAACCGCGTCCGTTCGAAGATGTTTACCAAGCTCGGCATTACGGTCGATGATATTATGGATGATATCGGGCTTCCGCTTTTGGGGCTTGTCCCCGAGGATCCCCGCGTGACGCTCGCTGCCGGGAAACGCTCCGCATTGGTTCTCTATTCCGGAAGGGGTGCCAGCATTGCCTGCCTGCATATCGCAAGGAGGATGCGCGGCATCAAAACAAAGCTGATGAGATTATAACGGAGGGCAGTATGAATATAGCATTGCTTGCACATGACAAGAAAAAAGAGCTGATGGTTCAATTCTGCACCGCATATAAGAGCATCCTCGCCAAACACAGCATCTATGCCACGGCTACGACCGGTCGTTTGGTCGCGGATGCGACAGGGCTTCCGATCAGCCTGTTTTTAGCGCATAATCAGGGCGGCCATCAGCAGGTCGATGCACGCATCGCCTATGATGAGATCGACCTTGTGTTCATGTTCCCCGACCCCGACAGCCGGGAGCCTTATTCCGAGCAGCAGGTCATGGAAACACTCCGCCAGTGCGATAAGCACAATGTCCCCGTGGCAACGAACCTTGCCTCGGCGGAAATGCTGATCTTAGGCTTGCAGCGCGGCGACTTGGATTGGCGCGAAATGCTGCGCACAAGAAAACGCTGAATAGCGGATCTTTTGCCACATCCGTGCAGCTTGGAAAACAGAAATACACAAAGTATTCCTGTGTTTTCCAAACTTTCGCCTGTGACAAAATCTCTCGCTATCAGTTTTTGAGATAACTTAATAACTGCTATGACGCAGAAGCAGTAGCGGCAGGAACGATCTCAGAGAGAAGGGGAGCGGTGTGACCCCTTTATCGCGGCGGCCGGGAAGGACATCTGCCGAGCAGACCGGGCATCTCCCCCGAAAGAGAGAATCAAGGGTCTTTACAGACCGAAATTGGGTGGCACCACGAAGTTTCTACTCTCGTCCCATACGTTCCGGGACGAGAGTATTTTTTCTGACAGCGGATCTTTTGTCCTATGCACACCGTTTGGAAAACGGGCATACACAAAGTATGCCATCGTTTCCCAAACGCCGCGCCTAGAACAAAATCTCTCGCTGTCAGCAGATCGTTTGCCCCATGCACACCGTTTGGAAAACGGGCATACACAAAGTATGCCATCGTTTCCCAAACGCCGCGCCTAGAACAAAATCTCTCGCTGTCAGCGGATTGTTTGCCCCATGCACACCGTTCAGAATAAAATCTCTCACTGTCAGAGATTGCCGAAAGATAGAATATTGATCCCAGAAAGGACACAAATATGGAAAAAATCAAACCGAGAACCTTATCCGGCTTTATGGAGCTTCTGCCTGCACCGCAGATGCAGATGGAACGCTTTCTGAAGACCCTGCGGCAGACGTACAGTCTCTATGGCTTTACCCCGCTCGACACCCCGGCGATCGAATCGGCCGAGGTGCTGCTTGCCAAGGGCGGCGGCGAGACCGAAAAGCAGATTTACCGCTTCCAGAAGGGCGACAGCGATTTAGCCCTCCGCTTTGACCTGACCGTGCCGCTGGCAAAGTATGTTGCCATCCACGCAGGCGAGCTTGCTTTCCCGTTCCGCCGCTTCCAGATCGGCAAGGTCTATCGCGGCGAACGTGCACAGCGCGGCCGCTTCCGCGAATTCTATCAGGCGGACATCGACATCATCGGCGACGGAAAGCTGGACATCGTTAACGAGGCGGAGATCCCCTCCGTAATTTATAAAACCTTCACGGCGCTGGGCTTGGAACGCTTCCAGATCCGCGTCAACAACCGCAAAATCCTCAACGGCTTCTATGCGATGCTCGGTTTATCCGAAAAATCGGGCGACATCATGCGCACGGTGGACAAGCTGGACAAGATCGGAGCGGAAAAGGTGCGCGTGATCTTGCAGGAGGATGTCGGCTTATCCGCCCCGGAGGCGGATGAAATCCTCCGCTTTATGGCGATCAGCGGCACAAACAGCGAGGTTTTGACTGCTCTGGATGCTTACCGCGGCAGAAATGAAGTGTTCGATCAGGGATTAAGCGAGCTTTCAACCGTGACAAAATATCTCGGCGCGTTCGGGGTTCCCGAGGATCACTTCGCCGTTGACCTCACGATCGCCCGTGGGCTTGACTACTATACCGGCACCGTCTACGAGACCACGCTTTTGGATCATCCCGAGCTCGGTTCGATCTGCTCCGGCGGCAGATATGACAACCTCGCCGAATACTATACCGACCGGGCGCTGCCGGGTGTCGGTATCTCCATCGGCGTGACGAGATTGTTCTATGTGCTCGACGAGCAGGGAATGTTTAACAAAGACCTGCCCACGGCTCCGGCGGACGTTCTGCTCCTGCCCATGACCGAGGACATCAGCGGTGCGGCAGCGGCGGCAACCGCTTTCCGCGATAGCGGCATCCGTGCACAGCTCTACTGCGAACAGAAAAAGTTCAAGGCAAAGATGCAGTACGCGGACAAGCTGGGTATTCCGTTCGTTGCATTTTTGGGCGAGGATGAGCTTGCAGCGGGAAAAATCTCCGTCAAAGACCTTGCCACTGGCGAGCAGCAGCTGCTTACCATGGAGGAGGCAAAGGCCTTCCTTGCAGAGAAAATCGAGCAGCGCAACCGCGGCAAATTATTGGCAGAATAAAATAATTCAGATAGAGAGGTAATTAAAATGTTCCAAAACAGAACGCATAATTGCGGCGAGCTGCGGCTTGCCAATGTCGGCGAAAAGGTCAAGCTCTGCGGCTGGATGGAAAACGTCCGCGCCGTCGGCAGCAACTTCGCTTTCGTTGTCCTGCGTGACTTCTACGGCACCACGCAGATCGTTGTGGAAACGGAAGATATGATGAACATCATCCGCTCGATCAACAAGGAATCCACCATTTCCGTTGAGGGTACCGTCCGTGAACGTGACTCCAAAAACCCGAAGCAGACTACCGGTGATGTTGAAGTCGTTCCCGAAAAAATCGACATTCTCGGCCGCTGCCGCTATAACGAGCTGCCGTTTGAAATCAACCGCAGCCGCGAAGCAGACGAGACCGCAAGACTGAAATACCGCTATCTTGACCTCCGTAATCCTGCCGTCAAGAAGAATATCATTCTGCGCTGCAATGTCGTTGCAGCCTTGCGCAAGGCCATGATCGAGCATGATTTCATGGAGATCACGACCCCCATCCTGACCGCTTCTTCTCCCGAGGGCGCAAGAGACTATCTTGTCCCGGCAAGAAAGCACCCCGGCAAGTTCTATGCTCTGCCGCAGGCTCCGCAGCAGTTCAAGCAGCTGCTTATGACCTCCGGCTTTGACCGCTATTTCCAGATCGCTCCCTGCTTCCGTGACGAGGACGCCAGAGGCGACCGCAGCCCCGGCGAGTTCTATCAGCTCGATATGGAAATGGCATTTGCAAGTCAGGACGATGTCTTTGCTGTTTTAGAGGATGTGCTTCCTCCGATCTTTGCAGAGTACGGCACCTATAATATCGCATCTTCCGCACCGTTTGCCCGCATTCCGTATCTTACCGCGATGGACGAATACGGCAGCGACAAGCCCGACCTGCGTATTGACCTGCGCGCAAAGGACATCACCGACCTGGTGCAGGACTGTGGCTTTGAACCGTTCGCAGGCAAGAGGATCAAGGCCATCCCCGTTTCCAACTGCACGCTCACCAGAAAGCAGATCGAAAAGCTCCTGACCGACTGCGAAGTGCAGTCCGGCTTGAAATCCTACTGGTTCAAGATGGACGAGACCGGCGCCCTTGCCGGCGGCATTGCAAAGTTCCTTGCAGAGCGCAAGGACGCTGTTTCCGAGAGGCTTAGCCTTACTCCCAACACCCTCGTCATCGTTACCTCCGGCACGCTTGGCGAAGCACAGAAGGCAGCAGGCGTTGCCATTAAGTTCTTCGGTGCGGCCTGTGAAGGTCACATGGACAAGGAACGCTATGAATTCTGCTGGATCACCGACTTCCCGATGTACGAGATCGGCGACGAATCCGGCGAGCTGGAATTCTGCCACAATCCGTTCTCCATGCCCTCCGGCGGTATGGAAACCCTTTTGAAGGCCGAGCGCGGCGAAATTGACCCCCTCGACATTATGGCGGATCAGTATGACCTCGTCTGCAACGGCGTGGAGCTGTCCTCCGGTGCCGTCAGGAACCACGATCCCGAGATCATGATTAAGGCCTTTGAAATGGTCAAGCTCGGCGAAGAGGATGTCAAGGCCAAGTTCCCGGCCATGTATAACGCCTTCTGCTATGGCGCACCTCCCCATGCTGGCATCGCTCCGGGCGTTGACCGTATGGTCATGCTCTTAGCGGCTGAGGACACCATCCGCGAGATCATCCCGTTCCCGATGAACAAGAACGCACAGGACATCATGATGGGCGCACCCTGCGAGGTCGAGCAGAAGCAGCTCGACGAGGTGCATATCAAGATCGACCTCGGCGAATGACCGTGGTGCGCGTTGAACAAAACAAAATAAAAACGACAAGCCGTCTGCCGGAATTTTTGGGCGACGGCTTTGTCGTATTTGCGGTAACGCTTTTCCTGCTTTGGATCCCGTCCGGCAGCTACCTGGATGTCACAGGCTCCAAATTCCGCCTGTTTTCGATCGCCTGCGCGGCCTATGTGGTTCTGACCTGCGCGGCATGGCTGCTTTTTTCAAAAGAACGCCCGAAGTTGACAGCTTTTTCCTGCCTGCTGGCACTGTATGTGCTATTTACCGGGCTGTCTGCTGTTTTCTCTCCCTATCAGGGGACGCTTCTCGGCAATTCCCGAAAGGACGGCTTTGTGACTGTTGCCCTGTATGCGCTTTGTGCCTGGCTGCTTCATCAGACCTATCGCCCGAAAAAATGGATTTTGCCGCTGCTCGGAGCGGTCGCGTGCGTTTATTGCGGCATCGGCATTTTGCAGCTTTTGGGGAAAAATCCCTTTGGCCTGTACCCGGCAGATTGCAATTATTATGATAAATACATCCGTTATGGCGGGGAGTTTTTGACGACCACCGGAAATGCGGATTTTTGCGCCTCGGTGCTTTCGATGCTGTTCGGTACCTTCTTTGCAGGCATTGTCTGCGTGAAGGAGCGCAGGGGAGTACTGCTTGCGCTTCCACTGCTTTTCACGGCTTTTTTGCTCGCTGCGATGAAGGTCGAGGCGGGGCTTGTTGCGCTCGGAGCGGGAGTTTTCATCCTGCCGCCGGTGCTCGTGCGCTCCCGACACGGCCTTGCGCGCGCCTTGCTTGCCCTCGGTACAGTCGCGCTTGCCTTTGCAGCGGCGGGAGCCTTGCGGTTTTATGACGGCGGCGTCACGCTTTGCGGCGGCCTGCGTGTGTATGCCTGCCTTGGTGCGACGGCAGTGTTCGCGGCAGTCGGCGTGATTTTGTACCGCCGACCGGAACGGCGCTCCCGGTACGGCCTTGCTCTTGCGGGGGTGGCTTGCCTGCTGTTTGCGGCAGGGCTTGCATTTGTTTATTTCCGCGGGGCACAGAGCGGGGCATTATATGAAGCCCATGAGATCCTGCACGGCAGAGCGCAGGACAGCTTCGGCTCCGGCAGGCTCGGCATTTGGAAAAATGTTCTGGAAAAGGTCAAAGAGCGTCCGCTCCTCGGCGGCGGCCCTGATACTTTGGGTCAGCGAAAACTCCCGCTGTTCAGCCGCTATGATGAAAACCTCGGCAGAACCATCTTTTCCGCGGTCGATACGGCACACAATGAATACCTGAATATCCTCGTCAACCAAGGCCTGTTTGCACTGTTGAGCTTTGCGGGTGTTCTGCTTGTGTCGCTGCTTTGGTGGTGCAAGCGGAAAAAAGACCCCGCAGCCGCCATCGCGGGTGCCGGGATGCTTCTTTATTGCGTGACGGCCTTCTTCAGTATCTCCATGTGCTTCACCACACTGTATCTGTTTGTTGCCCTTGCTATCATCAACCGAAAATCATCGACTCCGTAATGCGGTTAATTTGTGTTTCGCGCATACAAACTTCCGTCCGTGTCATTGCGAGGACGCTTGCGTCCGTGGCAATCCGTCCGTATCGACTTATGGACGCACTTGTTGTAAACGTACCGTGTTTGCCTCCGGCGGCTACCTTTTCTTTCTTGTCAAAGAAAACAGGCAATCTTGTTTTTCTTTGATTCCGTTTCTTCAATGTTCAAAAAAACATTCGCTTG
>JAKSPM010000062.1 GCA_024404825.1 Clostridia bacterium | reverse complement strand
TTCGAGATACGAAAGGGACGGATTGCATTCTTCAGAATTTGTGATATACTGTTAGCGAATGATGCACCTGTATATTCGAAAGGCCGCCCCTTGACGGCGGCGAAAAACCTTATTACAAAGAAAAAATGACTGTCAGAAAAGAGATGCAGACGATGATTAACACTGAAATGATGGGACTCGGCAACAAGCGTTCGGTTATCCGCGACATTTTTGAATACGGCAACCAGCGTGCAAAAATTGTCGGCAGAGAGAACATATTTGATTTCTCCCTCGGCAACCCGAATGTACCCGCGCCGGCAAAGGTCGCGGAAGTAATCGAGAAAATCTCGAAAATGGATCCGGTCGCCGTGCACGGCTATACCTCCGCGCAGGGAAGCGAATCCTGCCGCAAGGCAATGGCAGACGATCTCAACCGCCGCTTCGGAACGAGCTACCGTCCCGAAAACTTTTATATGACCTGCGGTGCTGCAGCATCGCTCATAATCACGCTTCGCGCGCTTGTCGGCTCGATAGACGACGAGGTCATTGTCTTTGCACCGTTCTTCCCCGAATATCAGATGTGGATCACCAGCGGCGCAGGCGCAAAATGCGTTATTATCCCCGCACAGATCGAGGATTTCCAGATCGACTTTGCCGCGCTGGAGGAAAAGCTGAGTGCAAACACGAAAGCGCTGATTGTCAACTCTCCCAATAACCCCTGCGGCGTTGTCTATTCTGAGCAGACGATTGCACGTCTTGCGGCACTGCTGGAAGAAAAGAGTGCCGAATACGGTCATCCGATTTACCTCATTTCCGATGAGCCGTACCGCGAGATCGTATTTGACGGGCAGAAGATCCCGTTCATCGCACCTGCCTACCGCAACACGATCGTCTGCTATTCCTTCTCAAAGTCGCTGTCCATGCCCGGCGAGCGCATCGGCTATATCTTAGTCCCCGACTGCGTCGAAAACGCAGCGGATGTCTATGCCGCCGTTTGCGGTGCGGGGCGCAGCCTCGGCTATGTGTGTGCGCCCTCGATGTTCCAGATGATTGCGGCCGAGTGTGCAGGCCTCACCTCGGACATTTCCGTTTATGAGACCAACCGCAAGCTGCTGCTTGACGGTCTGCGCAGCTTCGGCTATACCTGTGTCGCCCCGGGCGGTGCATTCTACCTCTTCCCGCGCTCTTTAGAGCCGGACGCCGGCGCATTCTGCGAAAAGGCAAAAAAGTACGATCTTCTGCTCGTACCCGGTGACGGCTTCGGCGCACCCGGCCATTTCCGCATTTCCTACTGCGTTCAGACGGAAACGATCGAACGTGCCCTGCCGCTGTTCAAGAAGCTCGCAGAGGATTATGGAGTCATTTAATAAGAGAATCCCAAAAGCGCCGTTCCGGACAGGAACGGCGCTTTTGACTGAACAGACTAACCGACTGGATCGGGAAGATAAACACAAATTTACACTTTGAAAAGGCTTCTCCTTGAGCAGAAGCTGTCGAGCGTAGCGAGACTGATGAGGTGGAATAAGATTCTCATATATTGCAGGCTTTCCACCTCATCCGTCACGGCTTCGCCGTGCCACCTTCTCCTCAAGGAGAAGGCTTTGGCCTGTGCGTTAAACAGAAATTTATGTTCGGAAAACATCATTCCCGTCTTTTTTTTCGCCGGAAACTGTGGTAAAATATAGAAAACATAGAAAGTATAAGGGGAAAATCGCATGACGACGCAGCAGCTGTATTATGAACAACCCTACCTGAAGGAATTTGATGCGCAGGTGCTTTCCTGCGAGGAAACAAAAGGCGGCTTTGCCGTTACCGTCGACAAGACCGCGTTCTATCCCGAGGGCGGCGGTCAGAGCTGTGATGTTGGTCTTTTGGGCGATGCAAACGTGCTGGATGTGCAGATCGAAGAGGACAGGATCATCCATCTTTGCGACAAGCCCCTTTCCGGCAGCGTTCACGGGAAAATCGACTGGGAGCGCCGCTTTGACCTCATGCAGCAGCACTCCGGCGAGCATCTGGTCTCCGGCCTTGTGCACCAAAAATTCGGCTATCACAACGTCGGCTTCCACATGGGCGCAGACGTGATCACCATCGACTTTGACGGGTCGATCGATTCAGGAAGTCTTTTGGAAATCGAGCAAAAGGCAAACGAGGCCGTTTGGGCAGATTCGGAAACGGAAATCTTCTGTCCGGACGAGGAAACGCTCAAAACACTTTCCTATCGCAGCAAAAAGCCGCTTTCCGGCTGGGTGCGGCTCGTCCGCTTCCCCGGCATCGACCTTTGCGCCTGCTGCGGCACCCATGTGGCAAGAACAGGCGAGGTCGGGCCAATCAAGCTCCTGTCCTGCGTGAAATTCCACGAGGGCGTGCGCATTGAAATGGTCTGCGGCAAGCGGGCGTTTTCCTATCTTTGCGCCGTGTGGGAGCAGAACCGGAAGATCTCCGGCCTGCTTTCCGCCAAGCCCTTGCAGACGGCACAGGAGGTCGAACGGGTATTGGACGAGACCTCGAAAATCAAATACCGCATGAATGGCCTGCAGGATGAAATATTCACCATCAAGGCAGAAGCCGCCCGCGGAAAGGCGCAGGTACTGCTCTTTGAGGACGGCTTGACAGCCGACGGCGTGCGCAAGCTCTGCAACGCCTGCATGGAACAAACCTCCGGCCTGTGCGCCGTTTTCTCCGGCACGGACGGCGACTTCAAATACTGCATTGGGCAGGAAAACGGCGACGTGCGCGAGATCGTCAAACGCTTCAACGACATTTGCTCCGGTCGCGGCGGCGGCAAGCCCCCGATGGCACAGGGCTCCTGCACCGCTTCACGCGTTGACATCACCGCCTTTTTTGAAACACTATGATTACACTTCTTTGCCCGGTCTGCCGGGCGGCTTTACAAAATGAAAACACCTGCCTGCGCTGCGAAAACGGCCACAGCTTCGATGTGGCACGGCAGGGCTATGTGAACCTGCTTCCCGTAGAGCAGAAGCACTCCCTCCACCCCGGCGATACCCGGGAAATGGTTGCGGCACGGCGAAGATTTTTATCTGCCGGCTACTATGCGCCGATCGCGGAGGCTGTCTGCGGCCTTATCAAGGCCTACGCCCCGGAGGCAACCGCCCTTTTGGACGTCGGCTGCGGCGAGGGTTACTATACGCGCGCCATCGCAGATTCCCTCCCTGACCCGGAGCGTTGGGGAATGGACATTTCCAAGGACGCTGTCCGCTACTGTGCCGGGCAGGACAAGCAGGGGCATTTCTTTGTCGGCACAGCATCACACCTGCCGTTTGAAGACGGCAGCTTCTCGGTGCTTCTTTCGATGTTCGCCCTGACCCTGCCGGAGGAATTTGCCCGCGTTTTGGAGCCAAACGGTATTTTTATTCAGGTACTTGCGGGCGAGGATCATCTGCCCGCCTTGAAGTCGATCATCTATCCCCGGCTGCATTACAAGGAAAAGGTGTCCCACCCCGAGCTTCCGGGATTTCGTCGGATCGCGGAGAAAACCCTGGAGTTTTCGTTTGAGCTGACCAACCCCGAGCACGTGCAGGATCTTCTTTCCATGACGCCCCATGTGTGGCGCATCTCGAAGGAGGGTGCCGAACAGCTCAAAAGGACGCAGACCCTCCGCGACCGGGCGCAGGTGATTTTGAATGTATTTTGCAAGGAGTAACTATGCTCGAAAAGCTGCAATTACTGGAAAATAAATACGAGGAACTCTCCTCTAAATCCGAACAGCCGGAGTTTTTTGCCGACCCGAAAAAGGCAGCGAAGCTCTTGAAGGAGCAGCGGGAGCTCGAGCCCATCGTGCAGGCCTTCCGCAGCTATAAGCTCGCACAGCGCGATATGAATGACGCAGTGGAGCTGATGGAAGGGCAAAGCGATCCGGAGCTGAAGGAGCTTTGCAAGCAGGAGTATGCCGATGCCAAGCAGCGGATGGAGGATTTGTCGCAGGAGCTGAAAATCCTGCTTCTGCCGAAGGATCCGAACGACTCGCGCAATGTCATCATGGAGCTGCGCGGCGGCGTCGGCGGCGAGGAAAGTGCCCTGTTTGCCCACAGCCTGTTCCGGATGTATACGATGTACGCCCAGTCGCGCGGCTGGAAAATTGAGCTCATGAACTACAACGAAACCGAGCTCGGCGGCATCAAGGAAGCGGACTTCGTGATAAACGGCGAGGGCGCGTGGAGCAGGCTCAAATTTGAGTCCGGCGTCCACCGCGTGCAGCGCGTACCGGAAACGGAATCCGGCGGTCGCATCCACACCTCTACGGCGACTGTTGCGGTATTGCCCGAGATGGAAAGCGTTGACGTGGACATCCGCCCGGAGGACATCGAAATGCAGGTCTATCGCTCCTCGGGTGCCGGCGGCCAGCACATCAACAAAACCTCCTCCGCTGTGCGGTTAATCCACAAGCCGACCGGCATCGTGGTTTCTTGTCAGGAGGAGCGCAGCCAGTTCCAAAACCGCGAAAAATGTATGCAGATGCTCGCCTCCAAGCTCTATGAGATGGAAAACGAGCGCATCACCTCCGAATATTCCGCCGACCGAAAGAGCAAGGTCGGCACCGGAATGCGCAACGAGCGCATCCGCACCTATAATTTCCCGCAGGGACGTGTGACCGATCACCGCATCGGCCTGACCCTGTATAAAATCGACGAAATCATGAACGGCAGCCTGGACGAGCTGATCGACGCACTCATTAACGCCGATCAGGCCGACCGTCTGCAGCAGGGAAGCGAAGACTGATATGCAAACGATTCTTTTTTCAAGCACCGACCCATCGACCCCGGAAAACGCAGCGCAGATCATCAGGCGCGGTGGCCTTGTTGCCATCCCGACCGAGACGGTCTACGGTCTCGGCGCGGATGCCTGCAACGTGGATGCCGTACGAAAGATTTTTCTTGCCAAGGGTCGCCCGCAGGACAACCCGCTCATTATTCATATTGCCGAGCCCCGGGAGCTGACAAGATACTGTCACGACATCCCCGATTTCGCTTGGCGTTTGGCGGAGGCCTTTTGGCCGGGTCCTTTGACGATGGTTTTGCCCGTGAATGACTGTATCCCGCGCGAAACCACGGCAAACCATGATACGGTAGCTGTGCGCTGCCCTGCCTCCGAGGTCACAAGAGCCCTGATTCGTGCCTCCGGCGTGCCGATCGCCGCCCCGTCTGCCAACCTTTCGGGTAAGCCCTCCACCACAAGCGCGCAGCACGTTCTCAATGACTACGGCACAGACGGCAAAATCGACGCCATCATCGACGGCGGCGAGTGCTCAGTCGGCGTAGAGTCAACCATCGTGGACTTAACGGAAACGCCCCCGCGCCTGCTCCGTCCGGGCGGCATCACCCCCGAACAGCTTCGCGAGGTTTTGGGCGATCTGACCATAGACAAAGCTGTCGTGAGCCAGATTTCCAGCGACGCCGTTGTCCGTGCCCCCGGCATGAAGTATAAGCACTATGCACCGTCTGCCGAGGTCGTTATTATCGAGGGCAGCCGCGAAGCCGCAAGCCGCTATATTCACCGGCATTTTGTCCCCGGCGAGGCCGTTTTGTGCTTCGAGGAGGAGCTGCCTTACTATGAAGGCCTGTTCGCCACCGCCTACGGCTGCGAGGAGGATCCACGCACCTTATCCGCAGGCATTTTTGCCGCCCTGCGCAGACTGGATACGCCCGAGATCACGAAAATTTACGCCAGATGCCCCACGGGCGGCGGCGTGAATTATGCAGTACAGAACCGGCTCAAAAAAGCAGCGGGCTTCCACACGCTCAACGCGGAGGAAGCGGAATGAAGATTTTAGGCATTACCGGCATGACCGGCGCCGGCAAGACCACCCTTGTGCGGCAGGTCGAAGCGTACGGCGGCAGAGCCCTGGACTGCGATGTGATCTATCATGCACTGCTTGCCTCCTGCGAGCCGATGCTTCGTGAGATACAAGCACAGTTCCCGGAGGCCTTTTCCGGCGGCACGCTTGAACGCAAGGCGCTCGGAAAAATCGTCTTTGCAGACGCCGATAAACTGAACATATTAAACGAGATCACGCATAAATATGTGATTTTGGATGTAAAAAACGAACTTTTCAAGGCGCATGAGGATGGCGTGGCACTGGTTGCCGTTGACGCGATCGCTTTAGTTGAAAGCGGGCTCGGCAATCTTTGTGACCTGACCGTCTGCGTCACGGCGCCTGAAGAGGTACGCATTGCCCGGCTCATGGCGCGAGAGGGCATCTCTCGTGAGTATGCGTCCGCCCGCATCCGCGCACAGAAAAGCGAAGAAGAATTCTGCAAAATGTGCGATTTACGTTTAGAAAACAACGGCACAAGGGAAGAATTTGAACGGAAATGTCAGGAATTCCTGAAAAAACTGATATCATCAACCACCGAAAGGAAGGTAACACTATGAGTGAAAAATACGAGGAACTGAGAAAGAGCATCATCTCCGACCGCAAGAACGGCTATGACCGCATCTCGAGCGAAGATCTGGCCGCCATGGAGCCCTACTGCAAGGACTACCTGGGCTTCATCTCCGAATGCAAAATCGAACGCGAGGCTGTCGAATGGACGATTAAAGAGGCCGAAAAGCACGGCTTTAAGCCGCTTGTTCCGGGCATGAAGCTTGTCCCCGGCGATAAAGTCTACGGCAACGGCCACAACAAGAACGTCATTTTTGCCATCGTCGGCATGGAATCCTTGGACAACGGTGCCCACATCTGCGCGGCACACATCGACTCTCCGCGCCTCGACCTCAAGCCGAATCCCCTTATGGAGGACAGCGAGCTTGCCTTCTTCAAAACCCACTACTACGGCGGCATCAAGAAATACCAGTGGACGACCACGCCTCTTGCCATCCACGGCGTTGTATCGAAAAAGGACGGAACGACCGTGACCGTCACGATCGGCGAGGACGACAATGACCCCATCTTCTGCGTGACGGATCTGCTTGTCCATCTGTCCGCTGACCAGATGAAAAAGCCGATGGCAGAGGGCGTCACGGGTGAAAACCTGAAAGTCCTGCTCGGCAGCCGTCCTTTGACCGACGATGAGGGCAAGGATCGCGTAAAGTTCCATGTGATGAAGCTCCTGAACGAAAAATACGGCCTTGTTGAGGACGATTTCCTCTCCGCAGAGCTGACGATGGTACCCGCAGGCCGCGCCCGTGAGGTCGGCTTAGACCGCAGCCTGCTTGCAGCCTACGGCCATGATGACCGCGTCTGCGCTTATGCCGCTTTCCGTCCGCTGCTTGAGATCTCGACCCCCAGGAAGACCGCCGTTTGCGTGCTGGCAGATAAGGAAGAGATCGGCTCGGTCGGTATTTCCGGTATGCAGAGCCAGTATTTTGAAATGTTCATGGGCGACCTCTGCGATGCCACCGGAGCAAGCCTGCGCCGCTGCTTCGAAAAGTCGTTCTGCCTGTCCGCAGACGTCTCCAACGCCTTTGATCCCCTCTATGCCGAGACCTGCGACCGCAGCAACAACACCCACATCAACTACGGCACCGGCATCTTCAAGTATACCGGCGCAAGAGGCAAGTCCGGCTCGTCCGATGCGGCTGCCGAGGTCATGGGCTATGTGCGCAGACTTTTTGCAGATAACGACGTTATCTGGCAGACCGGTGAGCTCGGCAAGGTCGATCAGGGCGGCGGCGGTACCGTTGCATGCTTCATGGCCAACCGCAACATCGAGACCGTCGATGCAGGCGTGCCCGTACTTTCCATGCACGCCCCGATGGAGCTGGTCTCCAAGCTCGACACCTACATGACCTACAAGGGCATGAAGGTCTTCTACGAGAACTGATTTTTATTTGAGTCAACGCACCTCTCTACAGCAGAGGGGTGCGTTTTTTTGTTTTGATAGACAGATACACAGAAATTCAGCGCACCGTTTGAACGGCTCCCCTTGTCAGGGGAGCTGTCACGC
>JAKSPM010000061.1 GCA_024404825.1 Clostridia bacterium | reverse complement strand
TATCAGATTTTTTTCAGGTAGTTGCCATAGACCATAATTCCGCTTTTCACGGTAACGAAGGCATTAGGATCATGCTTTTTGACGATGTTTCTGAGCTTCGTGACCTCGTACTTGGAGACCATAATATACAGCAGGGAAACGGATTCCCCGGTAAAGCCGCCCTCGGCGTTGATTCTTGTAACGCCGCGGCGTACGTTTTTCATGATGTCCTTTTCCATTTCCTGCGGGTCAAGCTTGGTGATGATGTTTACCTCAACATTGATATTTTGCATATGGAGCCTGTCGATGGCAAACGAGCACAGAACTGCATAAATGACCGAGTAGATCGCAGTCGGAATATTGAAAATGATCGCGCAGGTTGCATACAGAACAATATTGACAAATAAATTCAATTGCCCGATGGAAAGATGCTTCCCTTTTTTGAACAGGAAAATACCGATGATATCCACTCCGCCGCTGGTTCCGCCCATCAAAAGTACGATGCCGCAGCCGGCACCTGCAATGAGACCGCCGATCAGGCTGTTGACAAGGCGAGTGCTTTCAGGGTCAGAGCCCGGATTGAAAACCTGCTTGATGGGAAGCAGCAGTAAGAAGAGCGTCATGGACGAGGCGGAAATGATCGTCTTGATTGCAAATTTCCGGTCAAGGTGTTTCCATGCGATCAGCAACAGGGGAAAATTGATGATATAGTACAGGACGCCTGCAATATCAAACGCTTTCAGGTTCGGAAAAAATACGGTACGAATTACCTGGCAGAAGCCCATAAGGCCGCCGGTATAAAGATTCGCCGGAACAATAAAAAAGTTCACGCCGACTGCGTAAATGAACGCGCCGAGGATGCAGCCGATAATCCGGAGAATAAAGCTGTTTTGCAGAGAATCTGCGGTACGATCACGCATGGTATCACCTCGAAATGATTATATCCGTTTCGGAACGCACTGTCAAGAAAAGCTATTTCGGAACAGATTTTGTTGAATTTCGTCCGTATTTCCCGATGATGAAATTCATTTGACGAAAAAATAGTTTTGTGTTATGATATATAGGTAGATTTGGGTAACAGGACCCGATTTTATAACGAATTCAAATCCGAAAGGGGAAACTACTATGGGACTTATTAAAGCAGGTCTTGGCGCACTGAATGGTGTTTTGGCCGATCAGTGGAAGGAGTTCTTCTACTGCGACGCACTCGACAAGGACGTTCTTTGCGTAAAAGGCAAAAAGAAGATTTCTTCCCGTTCCTCCAACACCAAGGGCAATGACAACATCATTTCGAACGGCTCTTTGATCGCTGTTGCTGACGGTCAGTGTATGATTATCGTTGAGCAGGGCAAGATCGTTGAAGTCTGTGCAGAGCCCGGCGAATTCAAGTACGACACCTCTACCGAGCCCAGCATCTTTGAAGGCAAGCTCGGCAAGAACATCAAGGAAACCTTTAAGCTGATTGGCAAACGCTTTACCTTCGGCGGCGACCCCGGCAAGGATCAGCGCGTTTACTATTTCAACATCAAGGAACTTGTTGACAACAAGTTCGGCACCCCGAGTCCGATCCCGTTCCGCGTTGTGGATAAGAGAATCGCTCTTGACATCGATGTTTCCGTTCGCTGCAGCGGTATCTATTCCTATCAAATCGCCGACCCGCTTCTGTTCTATAAGAATGTCTGCGGCAATATTGAAGCCGACTATAACAGAGAAGAGATCGACGGCCAGCTGAAAACAGAGTTTATCAGTGCTCTGCAGCCTGCATTGGCAAAAATCTCTCAGATGGAAGTCCGTCCGAGCGATCTTCCCGCTCATGCAGAAGAGCTCTCTGATGCAATGAACGAAGTGCTCACCAAGAAGTGGGGCGAGCTTCGCGGTCTGAAGGTAGTATCCATTGCAATGAACCCCATCACGCTGACCGAGGAAGATCAGGAAATGATCAAGAAGGCACAGCGCAACGCAATGTATATGAACCAGACCTATGCCGGTGCAACCATTGTCGGCGCACAGCAGGACGCTATGACCGCTGCTGCATCCAATGCCAACGGTGCGATGGCCGGCTTTATGGGCATGGGTATGGCACAGAATGTCGGTGGTGCCAATGCACAGGCCTTGTTTACAATGGGCGCGCAGCAGGCAGCTGCTGCACCCGCAGCTGCACCTGCAGCCGGCGGCTGGAAGTGCGATTGCGGTGCGACCAATACCGGTAAGTTCTGCATGAACTGCGGCAAGCCCAAGCCTTCAGCTGACGGCTGGACTTGCGAATGCGGCACCGTCAATGCCGGAAAGTTCTGCATGAATTGCGGCAAGCCCAAGCCCGCAACAGCTGCTTCTTTTAAGTGCAACAAGTGCGGTTGGGTTCCCGAAGATCCCACCAATCCTCCGAAGTTCTGCCCGAACTGCGGTGATATTTTCGACGCCAACGACGCACAGTAATATTCCCGCATCGAACGGAGGTGGGTGAATGTCTGCAACCATAGAATACAAATGTCCATGCTGCGGCGGTAAGATTGAATTCGACAGCACCCTCCAACAGATGAAGTGTCCTTATTGCGATACGACCTTTGATGTTGAGGCAATGCTGACACATGACGAAGCTCTGAATCAACCCGCTGAGGATCAGATGCAGTGGAAAACCGAACAGGAGCAGAGCACCTGGGAAGGAGACGTAAATGTTTACGTCTGTCAATCCTGCGGCGGTCAGATCCTGGCCGATGAAAATACAGCTGCAACGCATTGTCCTTATTGCGGAAACCCCGTCATGCTGACAGATCGTCTTTCCGGCGACCTCAAACCCGATTATGTGATTCCGTTCAAGCTTGATAAGAACGCAGCAAAGGATGCACTGAAAAAGCATTTCAGCGGAAAAAAGCTGTTACCGAGGCTCTTTTCATCGGAACACCATATTGATGAAATCAAGGGCTTATATGTCCCGTTTTGGTTGTTTGATGCTGACGCAGATGCAAACATCCGGTATAAGGCAACCAGTGTCCGTGTTTGGTCAGATTCCAAATACAACTATACGGAAACAAGCTTTTACTCACTTCAGCGCTCCGGCGTTCTCAGCTTCGATAACATCCCGGTTGACGGGTCATTGAAGATGCCGGACGATCTGATGGAATCCCTGGAGCCGTTCGACTTCTCTCAGGCAGTCGATTTCCAGACAGCCTATCTTTCCGGCTATCTTGCTGACCGCTATGATGTCTCCGCAGAAGACTCGATTGAGAGAGCCAATATCCGTGTCAAAAAAACAACGGAGCAGGCCTTTGCGCAAACTGTTACCGGCTATGCCAGCGTAACGCCCGAAGCCAGCGATATAAGGCTTTCCAATGCAAAGCATAAATATGCGTTTTTCCCTGTGTGGCTGCTGAATACCACCTGGAACGGCAAGCAATATGTCTTTGCTATGAACGGACAGACGGGAAAAATCGTCGGTGATCTGCCGATCGATAAAAAGCTTCTTTGGCGATATCGCCTGCTTTATTCCGGGATCATCGGTGCTGCAATCTACGGCTTGATCTGGCTGATCAAGCTGTCCGGTCTGCTATAAGGAGGATGAAACGATGAAACGATTATTTCTCCTTCTGTTAAGCGTACTGCTGTGCTTGAGCCTGGCGGCTCCTGTATTTGCCACAGAGCCCGACGATGCATATGATAATCAGCTGTTGATTGACGACGCAGATTTGTTTTCCGATTCTGAAGAAAAGGAATTAAACGACTACCTTTATCAGATGAGTCGCTCTGCAAACGCTGAGTTCGTTGTTTTGACCGTTGATTCCATCGGCAGCGTCTCTGCGGATGATTTTGCGAACGAGTATTATGACGATCATGACTACGGATACGGTGAAGACCGCGACGGTGTCATTTTATTGATCGCCATGGAGTCACGCGATGTCTGCGTTTCTACCAACGGAAATACATATAATCGTATCAAACCGCAAAAGATCCGTAATAAGATCACGCCGTATCTTTCTGACGGCGACTACTATTATGCCGTCGAGAAATATGCCGCGCTCTGTGAAGAGAAAATGACTGCGCCGTTGGTCTCGTTTAGATGCATCCCGATTTCGCTGTTGATTGGCTTCTTAATTTCTTTAATTATTACATCAGCCATGAAGGGCTCCATGAAATCCGTAACAAAACAGTTCAACGCAACGTCGTACGTCCGTGATCAGAGCATGCAGCTTTCACAGTCTCAGGATACGTTCCTATATATGCACCTCGATCGCGTACCGAAGCCGACACAAAGCTCGAACAGCGGCGGAGGAGGACGATCCTTCTCTTCCGGAGGCTCGCATCATTCCAGCAGCGGCAAATTCTAAAGCACATAACAACAAAAACACCTGCTGTACGGGAAATCCCGTGCAGCAGGTGATCTTTTATTTACAGCATTTTAGAAATCATTTCATCGCGGGACAGGGGAGAGAAGTCGATCGGGGGTACATCAAAAATCGTTTTACAGCCGAAGTCTCCGCGCTGTGCCATATGATAAACGGCGCGCGCACAGCAGGTGAGCACAGAACCGGTGAATTCCGGATTCGAGTCAAGCTCTAAGCGATATTCGATGCTGTGTCGATGTTCCTTATTCCAGCCGGTGATGCCTGAGCGAAGCACGGAGCCGCCGTGGGGAAGCTCGGAATGGTTTTTCCGAAGCTCCTCCAGGGAAACGAAATGCACGGTCGTGTCGTATTCGTCAAAGTAATTCGGCATGGTCACAATCGCCTGACGGATCGCATCGAGATCGGCGCCTTCCTCCGCAACAACAAAACATTCCCTTGTGTGCTTTTCGCGGGTGGTAAGCGTGGGACATTCTTTATTCCTGACGCGATTGACATTTTCTTCCACAGGAACGGTATACTGCCTTGCGTCTACAACGCCAGGAATCCTCCGGATGGCATCGGAATGCCCCTGCGAGACACCCTTGCCCCAGAAGGTATAGCTTGCACCGTCGGGAAGGATCGCATCTGCAAGCAGTCTGTTCATAGAGAACATACCGGGATCCCAGCCGGCAGAGATCAGTGCTGTATGGCGGCTCTCGGTTGCCGCAACATTGACATTATGAAAATGTTCCGGGATCCTTGCATGGGTATCAAAGGAATCAACCACATGAAACAGCCGTGCGGCTTTTGGCGTCATTTCCGGAAGATCAGTCGCACTGCCGCCGCAGAGGATCATAACATCAATATGATCCTTCCAACCTAACAGAGTATCGGCCGATAAGACCGGAGCCTGTGTGGAGCAAAGCTTGATTGATTTGGGGTCTCGTCTGGTAAATACTGCGGAAAGCTCCATATCGGGCGCCTGACTGACTGCATATTCTACGCCGCGGCCTAAATTGCCGTAGCCCATAATTCCGATTCTGATTGTCATATTAACCCTCCAACATAGTTTCCATTGTGTAATAGCCGGCAGCCTTGCCGATGAGATACTCCATAGCGCTCAAAGCACCCTCGGCAAAAAGCTTGCGGTCATGCGCTTCATGTTTTAATACAAGCGTCTGTGTCGGCGTGCAGATGTGGATCTCATGGATACCAACAACATTGCCCATCCGAAGAGACGAGATCCCGATCTCATTTGGCGCACGTTTTCCATAACCGGTTCTGCCGGAATGGATCACGGAATCCGGCAGAACCTCGCTGATTGATTTTGCAAGCGTGATCGCCGTACCGCTGGGCGCATCGACCTTTTGATTATGATGCACTTCTACGATTTCAATATCAGCGGCAGGGAAGGCCTTTACAGCCTGTTTTGCCATTTTCGCAAGCACGGCAATGCCGACAGACATATTGGAGCTGTAGAACACAGGAATGGTCTCAGCGGCCTTTTGAATCAGAGCAAGCTCTTCTTCCGTCTGACCGGTCGTTGCGATCACTACGGGGATGCGAAGTGAAGTGGCATAATCCAGCAATTTAGCAGTTGCCGCATGATTGGAAAAGTCAATGATGCAGGCTGCCTCTTCTTTACATTCACACAGGTGACGATAGCCGTTTTCAAGATCGATCGCCACCGGAATGATACGGACGTCAGGCCGCTTCTCTAAAAGGGCTGCGGTCATCGCTTTGCCCATTTTCCCGGTTGCGCCGTGAATGATGATATTCATATAATTCCTCCGGATTTATCTTTAGATTCCGAGTGCATCCATGCAGGCATACAGATTGGAGCGATACGGTTCCTCCATCGGCACGAGCGGCAGACGGATGTAGTCTTCGCAATAACCCATACGTGCAAGTGCTGCCTTGGCGGGAATGGGGTTGACCTGGGAGAACAGCGCCTTGATGAGCGGCAGATATTTCTTCTGAAGTGCAAGACTTCCGGCGATATCACCTGCAAACCAACGATCGCAGATTTCGATTGTCTGCTTGGGCACAACATTGGAGAGCACGGAAATGACACCGATGCCGCCGACGGAAAGGATCGGAACGATCTGATCGTCATTGCCGGAATAGATGTCGAGCTTGCCCTCAGTCAAAGCGGCAATCTCCAAAATCTGTGAAAGATTTCCGCTTGCTTCCTTGATTGCAACGATATTGGGATGTTCTGCAAGCTTTGCGCAGGTCTTCGGCTCAATGTTGACGCCGGTACGGCTCGGAACAGAATAAACGATCATCGGCTTGGATGAGGCATCGGCGATGGCACCGAAGCTTGCAACCAGACCGGACTGCGTTGCTTTATTGTAGTATGGAGTCACGGTGAGAATCCCGTCAACGCCGAGGCTGCATGCATCCTTCGTCATCTGGATCGCGTGCTGCGTATCGTTGGAGCCGGTACCTGCAATGATCTTTGTGCGGCCATTGGCGCGATCTACGGCGAACTTTAATACATCCAGGTGTTCTTTATCGCTCAAGGTAGGCGCTTCACCTGTCGTTGCGCAGACAACGAGTGCGGGGATTCCGGCTTCGATCTGATAATCGATCAGCTTTCCGAGATGGGCATAATCCACGCCGGATTCGTTGGTAGGAGTAATGAGTGCAGTTGCAACACCGCGAAACAGCGATTCTTTCATGTGGAACATCTCCTTTGCAAATAATGCTTTATCAAATTGTTAAGTTCTGATAATAGAATAGTATAAACAATGTGTTTCGTCAATCTATCGAGTAAATTTTGCAAGCATTTGCAAAAAACAGCGCATTTTTTGCAATATGTAATTATGCGTATTATCCATACAATAGGGTAGTGGTCAGATCTTTGAAATCGGATTCGCCTCTGCGGCGATTTTCAGCTCCGTATTTTCAATGTGGGTATAGATCTGCGTTGTATTGAGATTCTCGTGACCCAAAACCTCCTGTACGGTTTTCACATCGACTCCATTGGAGATCATCAGCGTTGCAGCCGTATGTCGCAGCTTATGCGCGCTCAGATGGCTTGCATCCAAACCGGCGGAAAGCAAATGCTTTTTTACCAGCCGATGCACGGCATCAACGGAGATTCGTTCTTTTTTCTGACTGCCGAATAAGGCGCGATTGTCTTTCAAAACGATCTTTTTGCGTTCAATCAAATACGCGTCGATAGCTTCCTTGGTCGATGAGCCGAAATATACAAAACGCTCTTTGTTGCCCTTGCCGAGAACACGTACACGGTCTTCAAAAACATCGGAAATGTTCAGACCAACCAGCTCTGAGCGACGAATTCCGCAATTTAAGAACAGCATAAGTATGGCATAATCCCGTTTTTCGTTTCTGCCAGAAACTGCTTGTAACAGGTCTTTTGACTGTTCAAGCGTCAGGTAACGCGGCAGCGATTTCCTGATTTTGGGATATTCAAGCTCCTGCACGGGATTATCGACCAATTGTTTGGTACGAACGGTCAGATATTTGAAAAACGATTTGATCGCGGAAAGTTTTCGTGCACGGGACGATGCGCTGATGCCTGAGGATTCCGAAGCTGAATCCGGATGATTCACGCGGTCATTTGCAAGATACGACAAAAAGTCAAAGATGTCCGTTGTAGAGATTTTCCTGATAAATTCGATATCAACGGATTTAATAGAGATCGTATCAAGCGGAGTATCATATGGCATTTCATTTTTAATTAAAACCATAAATCGAAGGAACATCCGTAAATCTAAATAGTATTCGGCGATCGTTCGCTGCGACTGCGCTTTGATCGTTTCATGGTAAGAGAGAAACTCGCGCAGAATGATGGGGCAATCCTGATAACGTTCCATAAAAGCCTCCGAAGTGTAAAAAGTGCCCGAAATCAGCTTATATGTGGATTATACCATAATATGGCTTGATTGTCTATAGAAAACGCAACAAAATTTTTATTTTGTTGCGTTTTATT
>JAKSPM010000060.1 GCA_024404825.1 Clostridia bacterium | reverse complement strand
TATTTAATTCTTACCGAACCACGCGTCTAACGCGTGGTTTTGGGATACAAAAAGAAGCGCAGGACAAGCCTGCGCTTCTGATTTTGTTTGTTCTCGTAATTAACGATCACAACGGAGTATTTAATTACTCGTCGATTTCGATAACGACGCCGGAACCAACGGTACGGCCACCTTCACGAATAGCGAAACGAAGACCCTTTTCGATAGCGATCGGGGTGATCAGTTCGACCTTCATGTCGATGTTGTCGCCAGGCATGCACATTTCAACGCCTTCGGGAAGGCTGATGATGCCGGTAACGTCGGTGGTACGGAAATAGAACTGCGGACGATAGTTGTTGAAGAACGGAGTATGACGGCCGCCTTCTTCCTTGGACAGGACGTAAACCTGGCCAACGAACTTGGTGTAGGGATGGATGGAACCGGGCTTAGCCAGGACCTGGCCACGCTCGATGGACTTCTTGTCAACGCCACGGAGCAGAGCACCGATGTTGTCGCCAGCTTCTGCATAGTCCATCAGCTTGTGGAACATTTCGATATCGGTAACAACGGTAGCCTTCTTCTCTTCGGTCAGACCGACGATCTCGACGGGCTCGTTCTTCTTGATGATACCACGCTCAACACGACCGGTAGCAACAGTACCACGGCCGGAGATGGTGAAGACGTCCTCAACGGGCATCAGGAAGGGCTGGTCAGCCTTACGGTCGGGAGTGGGGATCCAGGAGTCAACTGCGTCCATGAGTTCCTTGATGCAGGCATACTCGGGAGCAGCGGGGTCGTTGGAGTCGCAGGACAGAGCGTTCAGAGCAGAGCCGCGGATGATGGGGGTGTCGTCGCCGGGGAAGCCGTAGAAGTCGAGGGTCTCGCGAACTTCCATCTCAACGAGTTCAAGCAGTTCTTCGTCGTCGACCTGGTCAACCTTGTTCAGGAATACCAGAACGGAAGGAACGTTAACCTGACGGGCAAGCAGCAGATGCTCCTTGGTCTGAGCCATGGGGCCGTCGGAAGCTGCGATAACCAGGATAGCGCCGTCCATCTGAGCTGCGCCGGTGATCATGTTCTTGATATAGTCAGCATGGCCCGGGCAGTCGACGTGTGCATAGTGACGAGCTGCGGTCTGATATTCAACGTGTGCGGTGTTGATGGTGATACCACGTTCTCTTTCTTCCGGAGCCTTGTCGATGGAAGAATAGTCAGTGTACTCTGCGCCGCCCTGGAGAGCCAGGTACTTGGTGATAGCAGCGGTCAGAGTGGTCTTGCCATGGTCGATATGACCGATGGTGCCGATGTTTACATGGGGCTTATCCTTGATAAAATGCTGTTTTGCCATGGAAATATCCTCCTGAAATTAGTTTATTGTTTCAATTTTGTTTTCGCAAATCTTGCTTGTTATCACTATACACCAAATTATTAGAAAAAACAAGTAAAATTTGTATTAGTAGCCACGCTTTGCCATGATATCCTGCTGAAGGCTCTTCGGGAGCTCCACATAATGGCTCGGCTCCATAGAATACTGGCCTCTGCCCTGCGTACGGCTGCGCAGATTCGTCGCATAGCCGAACATTTCGCTCAGCGGTACGTGTGCGTCGATCTGTGCTGCGCCGTTTCTGGGCTCCGTTCCGAGAATATTGCCGCGCTTGGACGAGATATCGCCCAAAACATCGCCCATATATTCTTCGGGAACGATGACGCTGACCTTCATGATCGGCTCCATGATAGAGGGCTCTGCCTTGCGGCAGGCATCTTTGAATGCCATAGAACCGCAGATCTTGAAGGCAAGCTCAGAGGAGTCAACCTCATGATAAGAGCCGTCAAGCAGCGTTGCCTTGATGTCAACAGCAGGGAAGCCTGCGAGCACACCTGCCTGCATGGCGCTCTGAATACCGGCATCGACTGCCGGGATGAATTCCTTGGGAATTGCACCGCCGACGATCTTGTCGATAAATTCATAACCCTTGCCGGACTCGTTCGGCTCTAAGCTCAGCTTAACGTGTGCATACTGTCCTTTGCCGCCGGACTGACGCACGAAGCGGGTCTCAACGGTAGCGGACTTGCGGATCGTCTCTTTGTAGGCGACCTGGGGAGCGCCGACATTGGCCTCCACCTTGAACTCCCGCAGGAGTCGATCCACGATGATTTCCAGATGAAGCTCGCCCATACCTGCAATGATGGTCTGGCCGGTTTCTTCATCGGTGTAGGTTCTAAAGGTGGGGTCTTCCTCTGCGAGCTTCATCAGCGCGACCGCCATCTTTTCCTCACCGGCTTTGGTTTTGGGTTCGATAGCAACGCGGATGACAGGCTCGGGGAATTCCATCGATTCGAGAACGATCGGATGCTTCTCATCGCAGAGGGTGTCGCCGGTCGTGGTGAATTTCGGGCTGACAACAGCCGCAATATCGCCGGAATAGACCTTTGTGATATCCTCTCTGTGGTTGGCGTGCATCTGAAGAATTCTTCCGAGGCGTTCTCGCTGCCCCTTGTTGGTGTTCATAACGACGGTACCCTTTTCCAGAGTGCCGGAATAAACGCGGAAGAATCCGAGCTTACCGACATAAGGGTCGGTAGCGATTTTGAAAGCCAAAGCGGCAAACGGTGCGTCATCGCTCGCAGGACGGAACTCTTCCTCGTCCGTCTTGGGGTTGATGCCCGTGATGCCTTTCTTATCCAAAGGCGAGGGCATATATTCGACGATCGCATCCAAAAGCTCCTGCACACCCTTATTTTTATAAGAGGTGCCGCAGGTCACCGGAATCATGCGAACCGCGATGGTTGCTTTCCGGATCGCTGCGCGGATCATATCCTGCGGGATTTCCTCGCCTTCCAGGAAAAGCTCTGCGATCTCATCGTCCTCATCAGACAGAGATTCGAGCAGCTTTTCATGGTATTCGTCGGCAAGATCTCGCAGATCAGCGGGGATCTCCTCTTCGCGGACATCCGTACCGAGCTCGTCATAGAAGACATAAGCCTTCATGGAAACGAGGTCGATGACGCCCTTGAAGTCTGCTTCGGCTCCGATGGGTAGCTGGATCGGGACTGCATTACACTTCAGCCGTTCGTGCATCATTTTGAGAACGTTGAAGAAATCAGCACCCATTATATCCATCTTGTTGACGTATACCATACGGGGGACATTATATTTGTCGGCCTGACGCCAGACGGTTTCCGTCTGGGGCTCAACGCCGCCCTTTGCGCACAGAACGGTAACTGAACCGTCAAGGACACGCAGGGAACGCTCAACTTCTACGGTGAAGTCAACGTGACCCGGGGTATCGATGATGTTGATGCGGCGACCCTTCCAGAAACAGGTCGTTGCGGCAGACGTGATCGTTATGCCGCGCTCACGCTCCTGCTCCATCCAGTCCATGGTGGCGGTGCCGTCATGGGTCTCGCCAATTTTGTAATTGACGCCGGTGTAGTACAGGATACGCTCTGTCGTGGTGGTCTTACCTGCATCGATGTGCGCCATAATGCCAATGTTTCTTGTATTCTCAAGTGAGTATTCTCTCGGCATATGGTGTCTCCTTCCGAATTACCAGCGGAAATGTGCAAATGCCTTGTTGGCTTCTGCCATCTTGTGGGTATCTTCGCGCTTCTTTACGGAAGAACCGGTATTGTTGCAGGCATCCATGATTTCAGCTGCGAGGCGTTCTTTCATGGTCTTTTCGCTGCGGTTGCGGGAATAAGTGGTGAGCCAACGCAGGCCGAGGGTCTGACGGCGTTCCGGCTTGACCTCGATAGGAACCTGATAGTTGGAGCCACCGACACGGCGGGTCTTGACTTCCAGTGCGGGCATGATGTTTTCCATTGCCTCCTGGAATGCTTCCAGACCGTTTTTGCCGGTCTTGTTTTCAACGAGCTCGAACGCACCATAGACGACCTTCTGAGCAACGCCCTTCTTGCCGTCGAGCATGATGGAGTTGACGAGCTTTGTTACCAGAACCGAATGATACATAGGATCCGGTAATACTTCTCTCTTGGGAACATTACCTCTTCTGGGCACTTTGCTTCCCTCCTTCATAAAAATGATTTCATAGGTACTACAAAAGCGCTTGCTTTTGTTGTGTGTCCTGCCAAGAGGTTTCCACATAAATATAGAAAACGCTTGGCAAGGCATTGCCTTGCATTAAGGCGTAAAACAGTTTTGTTTCGGTTGCAGAAAATTACTTCTTCTTTGCAGCCTTGGGTCTCTTTGCACCGTACTTGGAACGAGACTGCATACGGCCCTGAACACCCTGGGTATCGAGCGTACCACGAACGATGTGGTAACGGACACCGGGAAGGTCCTTAACACGGCCGCCGCGGATCAGAACTACAGAGTGCTCCTGCAGGTTGTGACCTACGCCGGGAATGTAAGCAGATACTTCGTAACCGTTGGTCAGGCGAACACGGGCGATCTTTCTGAGTGCAGAGTTCGGCTTCTTAGGGGTGGTAGTACGAACTGCGGTGCAGACGCCTCTCTTCTGAGGGGAGGACAGATCGGTAGCTTTGTTCTTCAGCGTGTTGATACCCTTCTGCAGTGCGGGAGCGGTGGACTTGTAAGTGACCTGCTCTCTGCCCTTTCTTACCAGCTGATTAAAAGTAGGCATATTTTTCTCCTTTCTTTGAAACGTTTATTTCCGCGGGTTACCCCGTTGAAATTATTTTAAGATGGCAGCGGTGGCGGCGCCGACGGAGATCCCGCAGGCCTGCCCTAACTGCTGCATTGTGGGAACACGGACGGGAACGAGGCCCGCCGAGAGCGCCAGCGCATAAACTTCATCCGAAATCCAAGGGTCAACATTCTCCGCCAGAAAGATGGTTTCGACTTTGCCGTCACGGATGGCTCTGCGAAGCTGCTTGATGCCGACAATCTTGTTTGCATTGAGTAATCTTTCCGGCACGCAAACCCCTCCGCCTACGCTGTATTTTCGCGCTATTCGCGGCAAAATGCACATAAATCCGCGCACATTCTTCCGCATACCCACGCAATTTTGAATTATAGCAGAATATCCAAGATTAGTCAACAAAAATCAGCGTTTTGCTAAAAAATATTTTTTCCGGGATTTGGGATTTCATACGCCCGGTTTTTTCGCCAAAATTATGTGTCATCCTGCTCCGCGCTAGGAGCAGGATGACACGGTATCAGAACGCTAAATTATTGTTTAGCGAGCTGATTTCTAAAGCCTCCCCTTGTGAGGGGAGGTGTCAAAATCGAAGATTTTGACGGAGGGGTAGTCAAGAAAAAGCTTGCAAATTCAAGGCTTTACTACCCCTCAGTCACGCCGATGGCGTGACAGCTCCCCTGACAAGGGGAGCCGTTCAAACGGTGCGCTAAATTTATTGTTTATCTCCGCATCTGTAGGGCGCGGCATCCCTGATGCGCCGCAATATACGCGCCTGATAACTGCACAAGCGGGCGCACACGAGGGCAGCACCCCTACCGCGTATAAATTACCGTTTATCTGCTGATTTCATCCGTTCCACGCATACAAAAAAGCTGCCGTGAAAGCGGCAGCTTTTTCAGATTCTTTTTTATTCGTCAGCGTCAATTATCGGCTTTTCCGGTGTGGGTTCGGCGTTGCTCCCCGCCCCGTTCTTTTCTCCGAGGTTGTCCGCACCCTTCTGCACAGTTTCCGCTGCCCAGCCGACGCCATGCATCGCACTGCGGGAAACCTGCTGACCGAGGTCCTTAAAGGCCTTTCCCAGACCCTTTCCGGTTTCCTTCCAATCATCTCTCATAGACATGGATCATTCCCCCTTTGGTTTTTTTCAAGTATATTCCCGTTTTGCGCGTTTGTCAACAACCGCCGGGAAAAAGGTTGCAGGCACGCCGGGAAAAAGGTTGCAGGCGCGGAATGCTTGTGATAAAATAGGCAAAACCCGCGTTTTTCTGCAAATGCAGTTGAAAAGACGCATACCCCGGGCAAAAGTTCCGCAAGGAGGTGCATACCGTGAAACTAACGCTCCCCGGCAAGGTCGCGCTTGCCCCGATGGCAGGGGTCACCGACCCTGCATTCCGCACGATCTGTGCCCGCTTCGGCGCCGACATGACGGTGACGGAAATGGTATCCTCCCGCGCGCTTTGCTATCAGGACAAAAAGAGCATCACGCTGCTGACGAAAAACCCCGGAAGCCTTTGCGGTGTTCAGATTTTCGGCAATGACCCGGAATGTATGGCACAGGCCGCACAGCTTGCGATAGAGAAATCCGGCTGTGATTTCATCGACATCAACATGGGCTGTCCCATGCCGAAGATCGCCGGCAACGGCGACGGCTGCGGCCTGATGCGCGATCTGCCGCTGGCTGCAAAAATCATCCGCGCTGTTTCAGATGCCGTATCCGTTCCCGTGACCGTCAAGGCCAGAAAAGGCTGGGATAAGGGCAATATCAACATTGTTGAACTAGCCGCCCTTGCAGAAGAAAACGGCGCAAGCGCCATCACCGTTCACGGAAGAACGCGTGCCATGCTCTATTCCGGCGTTGCTGACTGGGACATCATCCGCGAGGTCAAGCAGACCGTTTCCATCCCTGTTATCGCAAACGGTGACATCATTTCCGGTGAAGCAGCCGTAAAGTGCCTGAGCCGAACCGGTGCGGACATGGTCATGGTCGGCAGAGCTGCCTTCGGTGATCCGTGGGTCTTTGCGGAAATTCAGGCTGCGCTTTCCGGTCAGCCGATCCCTCAAAGGCCGCCGCTTGCCGCGCGCGTGGATGTCGCCGTGGAGCAATTTGGGCTTGCCATGCAGGACAAGGGTGAGCACATTGCCTGTCTGGAGGCACGAAAGCATTTTAATTGGTATTTGCGCGGTGTCGCCTATGCCAACTACTATAAAGACAAGATCTCCCGGATCTGCACAATGCAGGACATTTATGAAATTGCCAAGGGGATCAAAAAAGATTTGAGGTGAGCCAATGGAAGAAGCCAAACTGATTGCTTTGGCGCAAAAGGGCGATGAAACCGCCTTTGAGCAGCTTGTGCTTCTTTATCAGAAGCGCGTATATAATCTTGCCCTGCGCATGGTGCAAAATCCCGACGATGCGTTTGACCTTTCGCAGGAGGCCTTTTTGAAAGCATGGAAGAATCTGCCGAATCTCAAAGCCGATGCCGCTTTTTCCACGTGGCTGTTCCGCATGACCTCGAACGAGTGCATTGACTTTCTGCGGCGCTCCAAGCGGCAGAAGACTGTTTCGCTGACCGTGGAGAGTGATGACGACGAAGAGGTGCAGCTTGATATGCCCGATACGGCTCCCGGCCCCGAAGAGGCTGCGATCCGCGCCGAGGAGCAGGCGCTTTTGCAGAAGGCCATGGAGCAGCTTCCGCCGGATCACCGTCAGATCCTGACCTTGAGGATCGTTGATGACCTTGATTACCGTCAGATCTCGGAGGTGCTCGGCATCGCCGAGGGTACCGTAAAATCCCGGCTTGCCCGGGCGCGGGACAATCTCCGAAAAAATCTTGCGGCATTGGGGAACAATTCAAGCTTCATGCCGTCTGAAAATCAGGAAGGGAGGGAACAGCATGCCGTGCAGTGACTATTTAGAGCTGATCTCCGCGCATATCGACAACGAAATATCTGCTGCCGACGAGCGCCGTCTTCAGGCACACCTTGCCGTGTGCAGTGATTGCCGTGCATTGCTGGATTTCTTTGTGCAGGCAGACAGCGGTCTTGCTTCCCTCGCAGTTGATGCGCCCGAAGGCTTAAAGGACGCCGTGATGAAAAACCTTCCCGCACAGGCGAAAAAAGAGCGCCACATCGGCCGTTATCTCGGCCTCGGCCTGGCTGCCGCCGCAGCCATTGCACTGGCGATTGGATTTTCCTCCAAGCTTCCCTCCCTGAACACAAAGAAGAGCGCCGACCGGAGCCTTTCTTCCAAGCAGGCACCGCAGGAAGCGAACGAGCTTTGTAACGACTCTCAAAACCTGTCCATACCGCTTCCCGAGCAGCGCGAAGATACTGATACAGCTTCTCTTGCTCCTTACGAGGCTGCCCCGGAGCAAAGCACAAAACGGCATCGCGATCATATGCTTGATGCCGCAAATGCGCAGAGCGTCGCAGTCCTGGAAAACACCGACAAGCGCACACTACCGGAGCTGGACGGCTTTATGCCGACAGCCTGCTTCTCCGATGTGGATGATTTTTCCGAGATTTGCACCGTCCCGCTTCCCGATGCGTTTGAAGACGGGCTGTGCTTTGTCAATGTTTACGAGATCGACCGTGAGACCTTCCTGTCGATCATAGAGGCGTACGAGGGCGAGCTTCCGCTCACCTATGACGACAGCTT
>JAKSPM010000006.1 GCA_024404825.1 Clostridia bacterium | reverse complement strand
TTGAAGAAAGAGGACAATACTATGAGCCAAATGACAGGTTTGGATTTTAAAATACAGGAAATGGCGCAGCGTATCCGCGAGCTTCGCGAGATCACGCGCTTTACCCCCGAGGAAATGGCGAAGAAGACCGACGTTCCCGTGGAGGAATACCTCCGCTGTGAGCGCGGCGAGGACGATCTCAATTTTGCCTTCATCTATCGCTGTGCCCTTGCCTTCGGCGTTGATGTCACCGATATTATCGAGGGCATCAGCCCGACGTTAAAATCCTACGCGGTGACAAGAGCCGGTGCAGGCCAGCGCATCGATCAGGCACACGGCATGATCTATTATAACCTTGCCGCTTCCTTCCAGAACCGTATTGCAGAGCCGCTTTATGTGTGCAGCGAATACAGCGACGAAGCCCAGCATAAGGACATTGAGCTGACGACCCACGCAGGTCAGGAATGTGACATTGTTGTTTCCGGCCATCTGATGGTGCAGGTCGGCTCCCACAAGGAGGTCCTCGGCCCCGGCGACAGCATCTATTACGATTCCGGCACGCCCCACGGCATGATCGCAACGAACGGGCAGAACTGCGTGTTCTATGCCATCGTCTTAAACCCGACCGGCGAGCCGATCCCCGAGCTGACGCCTCCGAAGGAAATCGCCGGCACAAGGAAGAAAACCACTGATACCAGAGAGCGTATCTATCATAAGTTCATCGATGTGGTCGAAAACGAAAACGGCACCCCGACCTCCATTACCTTCAAAAATACCGAGCATTTCAACTTTGCCTTTGACCTTGTTGATGAGCTGGCAAAGCGCGAGCCGGAAAAGCTGGCAATGCTCCATGTTGCAAACGATAAAACAGAGCGCCGCTTTACCTTCGGTGATATGAAACGCGCATCTTCCCAGTGCGCCAATTACTTCAAGTCCCTCGGCATCAAGAAGGGCGACCGCGTCATGCTCGTTCTGAAACGGCACTATCAGTATTGGTTTGCCATGCTTGGTCTGAACAAGCTTGGTGCCATCGCCATCCCGGCGGTCAATCAGCTGATCGAGCACGACTTTGAATACCGCTTCCAAAAGGCGGGCGTCTGCACCATCCTCTGCACGGCAGACGGACAGACGGCAGAGGAGGCCGATAAGGCTGCGGCCAAGTGTCCCGGGCTTCGCAATAAGATCATCGTAGGCGGCAAGCGCGAGGGCTGGCGCTGCTTCGATGAAGAATACACCCTTTACAGCTCTCATTATGAGCGTACGCCGGACGCTCCCGGCGGAGACGATCTTATGCTGATGTTCTTCACCTCCGGCACCTCCGGCTATCCGAAGATCGCAGCGCACAACTACAAATACGCCCTCGGTCATTTCCATACCGCAAAATACTGGCACTGTGTCGATCCCGACGGCCTGCACTTTACCATCTCCGATACCGGCTGGGCAAAGGCCATGTGGGGCAAGCTCTACGGCCAGTGGCTCTGCGAGGCGGCGACCTTCGTCTATGACTTCGACCGCTTCAGTGCGGCAGACATCCTGCCGATGTTTGCCAAGTATCAGATCACGACCTTCTGCGCGCCTCCCACGATGCTGCGCCTGATGGTCAAGCAGGATATTTCCGGCTACGACCTTTCCTCCGTCAAGCATATGACGACGGCGGGCGAAGCGCTTAACCCCGAGGTCTACCGCCAGTTCGAAAAGTCCACGGGTCTGCAAATCTTAGAGGGCTTCGGCCAGTCTGAAAGCACCATGATCATCGGCAACCTCATCGGCGCGCCGCATAAGATCGGCTCCATGGGTAAGCCCGCCCCAATCTATGATGTCGACGTCGTCGATGCAGAAGGGAAGACGGTTGCTGCCGGCGAGGTCGGCGAGATCGTTGTCAACCTCAAAAACGGCCTGCCCTGCGGTTTAGCTGTCGAGTATTACAATGACCCCGAAAAGACCGCCGAGACATGGTGCAATGGTGTCTACCACACGGGCGACACCGCATGGCGCGATGAGGACGGCTACTTCTGGTATGTCGGCCGCGTTGATGATGTTATCAAGTCCTCCGGCTACCGGATCGGGCCGTTCGAAATCGAAAGCGTCATCATGGAGCTGCCCTATGTTTTAGAGTGCGGCGTGTCCGCAGCACCCGACGAGGTGCGCGGTCAGGTCGTCAAGGCAAGCGTGGTGCTGCTTGAGGGAACCGAGCCGAGCGAGGAGCTGAAAAAAGAGATTCAGGACTATGTCAAGAATCATACCGCGCCCTATAAATATCCGAGAATCGTTGTCTTCCGCGACAGTCTGCCGAAAACGACCAGCGGAAAAATCATGCGTAACCAGCTGTGAGGTAGACGATGAAAATAACCTGTATACAAATGGACATGGAGCTCAACGCCGCGGACAGAAATTTTGCCGCCGCGGCGAGGCTGATCCGGGAGGCGATGTCGGGCAAGCCCGACACGATCGTGCTTCCCGAAACGTGGAATGTCGGCTTTTCCCCGAAGGACATCCTGCCCGAGCAGTGCGACGAGTCCGGCAGACGTGTCAGGCAGGAAATCGGCAGCCTTGCCAAGCAGTATGGCGTGAACATCGTTGCAGGCTCGGTTGCAAACATCAAAAACGGCAAGCTTTACAACACCGCCTATGTATTTGACCGTGCAGGCGAATGCGTGGCTGAGTTTGACAAATGCCATCTGTTTTCTCCGATGGGGGAGGACAACTACTTCGAAAAAGGCCAAAAGCCTGTATCCTTTACGCTTGACGGTCACGGCTGCACCTTGATTATCTGTTATGATGTGCGTTTTCCCGAGCTTGTCCGCTCTGTCACCGCGCACCGGAAGACCGATTTCCTCTTTATGGTGTCCCAGTGGCCGAGCGTGAGAGTACCGCACCTCAAGGCACTTGTCACGGCAAGAGCCATAGAAAACCAGATGTTTGCCGTTTGCTGCAATTCCTGCGGGACAGCAGGTGAAACGAAGTACGGCGGCAATTCGATGATCGTTGATCCGTGGGGTGAAACGCTTGCCCTGGCAGGGCAGACGGAAGAACTGCTCAGTGCAGACTGCAATACCGATGTGCTGTCGGAGATTCGCTCGTCGATCAATGTGTTCGCCGACCGGCGTGCAGAAATTTATAAACTGTAAATTCAAAAAATTGAAATAGGAGATTATTATCATGGAGTACAATTTTCCCGTAACCAGAACCACCAATCCCAAGCCCCGTCCCGAGGACGAAACCAAGCTCGGCTTTGCAAAGTACTTTACTGACCATATGTTCTGCATGGACTGGGATGAAGGACTCGGCTGGCATGACGGCCGTGTCGTCCCGCATGCACCGATCGCGATCGAGCCTGCTTCCTGTGTGCTGCACTATGCGCAGATGATGTTTGAGGGCATGAAGGCCTACCGTACCCCGAGCGGCGAGATCCAGCTCTTCCGCCCGGATATGAATGCCAAGAGAATGCTCCGTACCAACGAGCGTATGTGTATGCCGGAGCTGCCCGAGGATCTGCTGATCGCAGCGATCAAGGCGGTCATCAAGGAGGATATTGACTGGGTTCCCTCCGCACCCGGTACGGCACTGTATATCCGTCCGTTTATCTTTGGCGATGAGGTTTCCTTCTCTGTGCTTCCGGCAAAGCACTATCGCTTTATGATTATCCTGAGCCCCACGGGCTCTTACTATGCAGCCAATGACGGCGGCCTTTCCACCACCCGTATCTTTGTCCAGGACAAGTACATCCGCGCGGCAAAGGGCGGCACGGGCTATGCCAAGGTCGGCGGCAACTACGGCGGCGGTATGCGTGCGTCCAAGGATGCCATGGAATATCACTGCAAGGACGTCCTTTGGCTCGATGCCGAGGAACACAAGTATGTTGAAGAGATCGGCACCTCCAATGCCTTCTTCCGTATCAATGACGAGGTCATTACTGCACCGCTCGACTCCGGTACGATCCTTCCCGGTATTACCAGAGATTCCGTCATTCAGCTGCTCAAAAAGTGGGGCATCAAGGTCAGCGAGCGCAAGCTCTCCATTGATGAGATCCTGGCGGCAAGCAAGGACGGTACGCTGCAGGAGATCTTCGCAAGCGGTACGGCGGCAGTGATCTCTCCCATCGGCTGGCTGAATATCAAGGGTGAGGACATGACCGTTGCCGACGGCAAGGTCGGCCCGATCGCGCAGAAGCTGTATGACAATCTCTACGGCATTCAGACCGGCACGGTGGAGGACTATATGGGCTGGACGTATCCGCTCGGCCTTTGCAGAAAATGAAACGTCTGACACTTTTTAGCGGTCATTACGGCAGCGGTAAGACGAACATTGCCGTAAACTTCGCACTGCATCTGAAATCTCTCGGTTTCCCCGTTGCCCTTGCCGATCTGGATATTGTCAATCCCTATTTTCGCGCCAAGGACAGCACGGACGAGCTTGAAAAAGCGGGGATTCGTCTGATCTGCTCCGAATTTGCCAACAGCAATGTTGATTTTCCTGCACTGCCCCAAGACCTCTACGCTATCACCGACGACAGGACGACCCATTATATTCTGGACGTCGGCGGCGATGAGCGCGGCGCTTTGGCGCTCGGCAGAATTGCGCCTGCTATCATGGAAGAAAACGATTACGAGATGTATCTCGTCATCAACGGCTTCCGTCCGTTGACTCCCGATCCCGCGTCTGCCATCGAGGTCATGCAGGAGATCGAGCAGGCCTGCCGGATACGCTTCACGGGCATCATCAACAACTCCAACCTCGGCAGGGAAACGACTGCGCAGACGGTGCTTTCCTCCCGTGGCTATGCAGAGCAAACGGCGGAGCTTGCGGGTCTGCCCCTGGTATTGACCACGGTAGACGCACGGCTATATCCGGAGCTTTCGGGGGTGATTCCCGACCTGTTCCCATTAAATCTCAAAGAAATCCCAGTGTAATTATTGAAACGGAAAGGACGATTCCGCAATGATAAAAATTTCATTCAAGATCGACACCTGTAAGGGCTGCGGCCTTTGCGTGGGTGCGTGTCCGAAGAAGCTTCTTCGCATCGCCCCGGACGCAATCAACAAAAAGGGACATCATCCCGCCGAGATCACGGACGCAAGCGCCTGCATCGGCTGCGCATCCTGCGCAATGATGTGTCCCGACTGCGTTATCAGAATCGAGAAGGAGTGAGACTATGGCAGACAAAGTATTGATGAAGGGCAATGAAGCAATTGCCGAGGCAGCGATCTTAGCAGGCTGCCGTCACTATTTCGGCTACCCGATCACCCCGCAGACGGAAATTGCCGCCTACATGGCAAAGCGTATGCCGAAGATCGGCGGTACCTTCCTGCAGGCGGAAAGTGAAATCGCCGCCATCAACATGGTCTATGGTGCGTCCGCGGCAGGAAAGCGCGTTATGACCTCCTCCTCCAGCCCCGGGATCTCGCTCAAGGGCGAGGGTATTTCCTATCTCGCAGGCTCCGACCTGCCGGCAGTCATCGTCAACGCACAGCGCGGCGGCCCCGGCCTCGGCGGCATCCAGCCCAGCCAGTCCGACTATTTCCAGGCGACCCGCGGCGGCGGTCACGGCGACTACCATATGATCGTTCTCACGCCCGATTCCGTGCAGGAAATGGCAGAGCTGACGATCAAGGCCTTTGACCTTGCCGATAAGTACCGTATGCCTGTCATGCTGCTGGCTGACGGCACCATCGGTCAGATGATGGAGCCGGTCTGCTTTGACCTTGCGATCGACCCCGCACCCGAAAAGCCGTGGGCGACCACCGGCACCGAGGGAAAGCGAGCACATAATGTCATCAACTCCCTCTACCTCAATCCGGCAGAGCTGGAGCAGACCAACATTGAACGCTACGCCCGCTATGACGAGATCGCAAAGAACGAAGCGCGCTATGAAGAATACCTCATGGACGATGCCGAGATCGCCGTTACGGCCTTCGGTATTGCCGCAAGAGTTACCAAGAACGCAGTAAACGAAGCTCGCAAGGAAGGCATCAAGGTTGGCCTGATCCGGCCCATCACCGTGTGGCCGTTCCCGAAGGCTCCGTATGAAAAGGCAGCCGAGCATTGCAAGCAAATCATTTCCGTGGAGCTGAACATGGGTCAGATGATCGAGGATGTCAGGCTAGCCTGCAACTGCAAAATCCCCGTGTCGCTGTGCAGCCGTGTCGGCGGCATGATCCCCACCCCCAATCAGGTGCTCGATGCCATCCGCGCCGCTGCAAAAGGAGGGAAATAAGCATGGTAGTATTTGATAAGCCCAAGGCCCTTTTGGATGTGCCTCTGCATTATTGCCCCGGTTGCACCCACGGCATTATTCACAGATTAGTCGCCGAGGTCATCGACGAGCTCGGCATCGAAGGCAGAACCATCGGCATCGCGCCTGTCGGCTGCGCTGTCATGGCCTATGACTATTTCGCCTGCGACATGATCGAGGCTGCCCACGGCAGAGCCCCGGCCGTTGCCACGGGCGTCAAACGCTCCGACCCGGAGCATAACGTCGTATTCACCTATCAGGGTGACGGCGACCTTGCCTCCATCGGCACGGCGGAGATCGTCCATGCCGCGGCAAGAAACGAAAACATCACGGTCATCTTCATCAATAATGCCATTTACGGCATGACCGGCGGTCAGATGGCACCGACGTCTCTTGTCGGTCAGGTCACGCAGACCTCTCCCTACGGCAGAGATCCCAAGCTCTGCGGCTATCCCGTCAAGATCTGCGAAATGCTTGCAGAGCTGGAGGGCCCCGAGTATTTGGAGCGTGTCACGGTCAATTCCGTCCCGAATGTCCGCAAGGCAAAGAAGGCGATCAAGAAAGCCTTCCAGAATCAGCTTGACGGCAAGGGCTTCTCTTTGGTAGAGGTGATCTCTGCCTGCCCGACCAACTGGGGCATGACCCCGCAGAAGGCGCTGGAATGGATCGACAGCGATATGATCCCGTATTATCCGCTTGGCGTCTATAAAGACCGCTCTGCGAATTCGGAGGTGGCAAAATGACGACTCAGTATCTGTTTGCAGGCTTTGGCGGACAGGGCATCCTGTTTGCCGGAAAGCTTCTGGCCTATAAGGGTCTGATGGACGGAAAGAATGTCAGCTGGCTGCCCTCTTACGGCCCCGAAATGCGCGGCGGCACGGCAAACTGCTCTGTCATCGTCAGCGATGAGCCGATCGGTGCGCCCATCGTGTTAAATCCCGATGTGCTGATCGCCATGAACCTTCCGTCACTTGACCGCTATGAAAATGATGTTGTCCCCGGCGGTACCATCTATGTCGATTCCTCCCTCATTGAGCGCAAGGTCACCCGCGACGATGTGACAGTTCGTTACATCCCTGCGACCTCTCTTGCCGCGCAGAAGGGCTTAGACGGCCTTGCCAACATGATTATTATGGGCAACCTATTAAATAATGAAGGAAGCTTAGCCAGTGAGTCGCTCGAAAAAGCACTCGGCAAGTGCATCTCCGCACGCCATGCCGATCGGCTGCAGCTCAACCGCGATGCGATGTCGCTCGGCAGCGAATTATAATCTATGAAAGAACTTCAAATCAGCGATATTACCCTGGCGCTGTGTGCTGCCGGGGAAGTATCGCCGCTGACCTTCCGCGGAAAAACAGAAGTTGCCAAGCTGTTAGATCAGGCGGGCGTGTCCGTCATCGAACTCGGAACGCTCTGCGGCAGCATTGCGGATAATCTTCTGATCAAGTCCATTGCTGCGGGCGTCAAAGAGAGCAAGCTGGCGCTTTGCGCCGGGTTTGACCCGGAGACGATTTCTGCAAGCTGGGAGGCTTTGAAAGAAGCCAAGCACCCGCGCCTGCAGGTCATCGCCGCCGTCAGCACCGCGAGAATGGAATATGTCTACCACAAAAAGGCAGATGCAATGCGCCAAACAGTCGCAGAAGCAGTCAAATGCTGCCGTGCGCTCTGTGAGGATGTGGAGTTTGTTGCAGAGGATGCCACCCGCGCAGATGTTGACTATCTGTGCAGCGTTTTGCTTTCCGCGATCGAAGCCGGCGCAAAAACCATCACCCTCTGCGATACCGCAGGTGCGATGCTGCCCGGTGAGTTCGGGGCGTTCCTGCGCAGCATCTATGCACGTCTTCCGCAGTTGACCGAGACTTGCGTCGGTGTCCGCTGCTCTGCCGCGATGGATACGGCAAACAGCGCTGCGGTCGAGGCAATCTCGGCAGGTGCGGGTCTCGTCAAGACTTCCGCGCTTCGTGCCGATGCTGTCAGCTTGTCTTCTATGGCGAGAATCTTGTCTTCCAAGGCAGATTATCTCGGCGTTTTCTGCGGCCTGCAAAACACGCAGATCAACCGCATTTTGGGTGACATTGACAGCCTGTGCAGCAAGGACAACGGCAAACGCTCTCCCTTTGAAGACGGTGTCCGCGAGTATCCGGAAAACATGGCTTTTACGGCAGATGACCAAATCGCCGAGGTCATGAAGGGCGCAGCCCTTTTGGGCTACGACCTCAATGAGACGGATGAAATGCGCGTTTGGAACGCCTTCCGCAAGATCGTTTCGCGCAAGCAGCGGATCACGATCGGGGAGCTGGACGCCATCATTGCCTCCGAGGCAATGCAGGTGCCGTCCACCTATACGCTGGAAAACTATGTCGTCACCACCGGCAATGCCATCGGCATTTTGGCGCATATCAAGCTCAAAAAGGGTGAGCAGACCTATGACGGCCTGTCTCTCGGCGACGGCCCCATCGATGCGGCGTTCCTCGCCATCGAGCAAATCACCGGCCACCACTATGAGCTGGACGATTTCCAGATCCAGTCCATCACCGAGGGCCGTGAGGCCGTCGGTCAAACGATCGTCAAGCTGCGCTCGAACGGCAAGGTCTATCCGGGTCGTGGCCTGTCCACCGATATTATCGGCGCAGGCGTTGCCGCCTATGTCAATGCGCTCAATAAGATCCTTTATGAGGAGGAAACCCTATGAAGCTTTCGTTCTCCGTAAAAGGATGGCGAAGCCTCTCTTGGAAAACCTTGCAGGAAGCAGCCTGCGAGATGGATTATTCCGGCATTGAGCTTTACAGCGACTATCCGGAGCTCAAACGGAGGGAGGGGCCATTTGCAAAAAGCAATGTGAATTCGACCGTCCGTTCCGTTTGGGAAAAGAAATTATCCCTTGTCTGTATCGACACGCCCTGCGACCTTTCCTCGGAAGCTTTTTCGTCAGACGAGCTTGAAAAGCTCCTGATTGCGGCCGAGGAGCTGCGGGTGCCGTATGTTGCCCTCTCGGCAGTAAGTGCAGCCGCGTGCGTCACGGAGCGGCTTTCCGCGCTCATTGTTAAGGCGGAAAAGCTCGGCGTGACCCTGCTTCTGAAAACCGACGGCGCTTTCTCCGATACCAAAAAACTGCGCGAGCTGTTAGATCACTTTGCCTGCGACCGGTTAGCTGCGCTGTGGGATTGCCACTGCACCTGCTTTGAAGCACACGAAGACCCGGCAGATACCATTGAGCATTTGGGCGCCTATATCCGCCATGTGCAGATCAAGGACTCCGATCAGTCGGGCAGCTTTACCGTTATCGGCGAAGGCCTGCTTCCGATGGAGGATGTGATGAACGCCCTGTCCTCAGTGGACTATGACGGTTATCTTAGCCTCATGTGGCAGACTGAGTGGATGGGCGGCTTTGATGCCTACGATGTGTTATTGCCGCACTTCGTGTCCTATATGCAGCGGTTCAGCAGGGAAAAGCAGCAGCGCAGACTCTATCCCAATCATGACGGCAGCGGCGTTTACATCTGGAAGAAGGACGAACTCATCGATATGACCTTCTCCCGGGTGCTTGACCGCCTGGCAGAGGAATTCCCCGATCAGTACGCCTTCCGCTATACCACGCTCGACTATACCCGTACCTACCGCGAGTTCCGCAAGGATGTGGACAGCTTTGCCCGCGCACTGGTCTCGCTCGGTGTCCGTCCGGGACATAAGGTCTCCGTCTGGGCGACCAATGTTCCCGAGTGGTTTATCGCCTTTTGGGCAGTGACGAAAATCGGCGCGGTGCTTGTTTCGGTCAATACCGCTTACAAAATTCACGAGATCGAATATCTCCTGCGCCAGTCTGATACGCATACGCTTTTGATGATCGAATCCTCCAGAGATTCCGATTACAGCAAGAGCATCAACGAGCTGTGTCCCGAGATAGCTTCTACCGAGCCGGGTAAGCCTCTGCACTGTAAAAAACTGCCGTTTTTGCGCAATGTCATCACCATCGGCTTCCAAATGCCGGGCTGTCTCACCTTCGAGCAGGCGATGGCACGCAAGTCTATGGTGCCAAAGAGCGAGGTGCTGCGCATGGCAGCAGCCGTCCGTCCGACGGACGTTTGCAATATGCAGTATACCTCCGGCACAACGGGCTTTCCTAAGGGCGTCATGCTGACACATTATAATGTCATCAATAACGGCAAGTGTATCGGTGACCGCATGGGGCTGTCCACGGCAGACCGCATGATGATCCAGGTGCCGATGTTCCATTGCTTCGGCATGGTGCTTTCCATGACCGCCTCGGTCACGCACGGCACCACAATGTGTCCGCTGCCGTATTTCTCGGCAAAGGCGTCGCTTGACTGTGTCAACCAAGAGCGCATTACCTGCTTCAACGGCGTACCCACCATGTTCATCGCCATGTTCAACCACCCCGATTACCGCAAAACGGATTTTTCCCATATGCGGACGGGGATCATGGCAGGCGCGGGCTGTCCGCCGGACTTAATGCGGCGCGCGGCAAGGCCGGACGAAATGAATATGCGCGGTATCGTCAGCGTCTACGGCCAGACGGAATCTTCTCCCGGCAGCACGATGAGTGCATGGGAGGATCCCTTGGATCTGCGCTGTGATACGGTCGGTTATCCGTTTGTCCATGTTGAGTGCAAGATCATCGACCCGGAGACAGGGAAGACCTTGCCTGACGGGGTTAACGGCGAGTTCTGCTCGAGAGGCTATAACACCATGAAGGGCTATTACAAGATGGCGCTTGCAACAAAGCAGACGGTAGATCAGGACGGCTGGCTCCATTCGGGCGATATTGCCGTGCGCAATCCCGACGGTACCTATCAGATCACAGGCCGCCTGAAGGACATGATTATCCGCGGCGGTGAGAACATCTACCCGAAGGAGATCGAGGAATTCATCTACACCCATCCCGAGGTGCAGGACGTTCAGGTCATTGCCGTTCCGGACGAAAAATACGGCGAGGAAGCGGCCGCCTGCATCATTTTGAAGCAAAACAGCTCCGTGGATGAGAAAACAATGCGAAAATATATACAGGAGCATCTTGCAAGCCATAAGGTACCGCGGTATATCCTGTTCGTTGAAAGCTTCCCGATGAACGCAGCGGGAAAGGTTTTGAAGTACAAAATGCGTGAAGAAATTGAAACCCTGCTGAAAGCGGGGAGAAACGGCCTGTAATCAAACAATGAACGAAAAAATGGGGCTGTAAAAAAACAGCTCACATAAAAAGACAGAAGTCTGTGAAAGCAGGCTTCTGTCTTTTTTGCAAATAAAATGGCTGACCCCGTAGCGGAATCAGCCAATAGTCAGTGTAATGTAACTGCGATGATACAAACAGAAGCATTCAGGCGGAGGGCGTATACGGCGAAATCAAGTGGAACAGAGGGTACAAGCGCATCCACCGAAGGGGCATAAACAGCGTGCTTTTGGAGCTTGGGCTGATATCCTGCGGTTTTAACCTGCATAAGTACCACTTGAAACGGCTGAAAGCGCAAAACGCTGCCTGAGAAAGCGAAGAAAAAGCACACCTGATGAGCAAAAAACTCCACAGGTGCGGTTGGTGTACCCAAAAACAGTAAAATGTTATCCACAGGCAGCAAATAATTGGAGAAAATGACGGTGAGCCTCAGTTTAAGACTTACCGTCATTTTTTGGGACTGTTTTTTTACAGCCCCTAAGGGCGCCGTTTTTGTGTATTCTTTTGCCATTATTCTGTTCGCTTTTCAGCCCAAGCACATAGTCGGCAGAAATGCCGTAAAACTTGCAAAGTGTAATCACATGGCGCACCGGCATTTCATTTTCGCCCTTTTCATAGCGGGAATAGACCTGCTGTGTCGTGCCGAGCACCTTTGCGATTTGAGCCTGTGTCAGATCGCGGTCCTCCCTCAGTTCCCGCAAAATTTCATAATATTGCTTCATTTCATCACCGGGAATAGTATATTACACTATATATGATGTATTGACATATACACCTAATATAGTGTATAATTTGAGCTGTCACATCTTGAATGCAATTTGACAATTCATTATTTTCTGAAAGAAGGGACTCATTTTATGATAAAACGTGCGATTTCCGTTCTCCTTGCCGTTCTTGTACTGGCGACACTGTGCGCCTGCGGCAGCGCAAAAAAGGCTCCCGAAAATTCTGACCCGGCAGCTCCCGCAGCCGATCAGCCCCTGGCATTTCAATCCTCCTGTCGTCTGAGCAGTGATGCAGAGGTCACGCTTTTGCGTGCATTTGCATCTCATACCGTCGAGCCTCCGATCATGAACAATTTTTGGGGTGTTGTAGATGCCTCGACCTCGGGCAACATTTTCGTCATTGTTTCCGCGAAGGTAAAAAACCTCGGCACGAAGGATGTCGCCCTTGCGGATCTGCTGGAAGCCTCGATCAAGCCGGAAGCCGGCGGCACACCCGTGATCGCAACTGCCTATATGATCACCGAGCACGGAACACACGAAGAACGTAACCCGGCGATCGCGGCGAAGGCCACCGAGCTGTGCTATTTTGCGTTCTCCGTTGCCGAAGGCCGCGAGAATAATGCCTACACTCTGACGCTCACAACGCCCGACGGAAGCGCCAAGGATGTAACCTTCTGCGCAAAGGATTTTTCCAACTCTTCCATCTCCGTCGGTCAGACGGTTTCCGATGATACCGAGGAGTTGACTTTGGATAAAGTTTATTTTTCCACGAAGCTCTCCGCAACCAACAGTGACTTCTATATGGAAGCAGACGAAGGCAATATCTTTTTCATTGTCAAGGTCACGGTAAAGAATCTTTCGGATTCCGAATTAACGTATGATTCTCTTGCGGGTGTCCGCTGCGTTTTCAACATAACAGAGGAATATCCCGGTGCCTGCCTCTTTGAAGAAAACGACGGCACGCGTTTGAGTCACTTCCCCGGACAGAGTTCTCTTGCTCCGGAGGATACCGGCGTTTGTTATTTTGTGTTTGAGGTGCCCAAAGGCTTGCAGAATGCGCCGAAGATCGTTACGCTGTACGCCGCCGGTGAATTCTTTACTGTTTCCGCATCGTAATCATTTCAGAAAGGAGGGAAAAACAATGTCTGACATCATTGCAAACGACCGCAAATATGAGCACGGCAGAGTCACACTTCTGGCATTTGCACTGCTTACGGCAGTCAATCTTCTTTCTGATCTGTGCGGATTGGATTCCTACTTTTTTGCTTCCATTCTGCTGTCGTATATGTTCTTCAAAAACGGTGTACTGCTGAGCGTTATTTCCGTTTTGATCCTCGGTTTGGCAGTCACAGCATATATTCTGTCCAAGCGGCACAGTGCATGGCTGCTGATCGGTCTGATCATCATATGTATTGATACTGCCTTCAACCTGTTCCTTCTTTGGAGCTTCACTGCATTTGAGAACAGCGGCGTGGCGATCTACAATTTGGTCGTCGATTTAATTCTTCATGTCTGTGCAATTGTATTTTTGGCGATTGCATTAAAACACAGAACAAGAAAGGAAGCACACAATGAGTCAATCACTGAATAACCTGAATCTTACATATCACAAAGCCGACGGAAGTACCCTGGGAAGCAATCTGCGCTCTGATCTGGTCATGGAGTTCGGTGAAACAGAAGCCATTGCCACCTATTTTTCGGGTATGGTGTTCTTGCTTTTCATCAAGCTCGGAAAGAATAAGGAATTTTTACGTTTCTCCTATTCGGAGATCGATCATTTTACGTTCGATCAAAAGAGAACTGTGAAACTTTTCTATAAGGATGGCGGAGACCTGACGATCTACACGAACAAAGGCAATGCAGAGACCTGCCGCTCCATTCTGATTTCCCGTGGACTGCCCGAAGCCGAGGCATAATTGCAAATCGCATAAAAAAGGGGCTGTAAAAAAACAGCTCACATAAAAAGACAGAAGTCTGTGAAAGCAGGCTTCTGTCTTTTTTGCAAATAAAATGGCTGACCCCGTAGCGGAATCAGCCAAGTGGTTGTAAAATGTAACTGCTAATGAAACACTCTACTTTCATAGGGCCGTGCTATTTTTATATCGGTTGCTTGTTTATCTGTGGTTGATGAGACGAAAAACCACAGCGTCGAGTTTCTTTGTTTTCGGAATAGTGTTTCCCTGCGAGAGCAAAAGGAAGGCGGTTATTAAAACTTTCACAGGAATAATCCCGGGAGGTGGTTGAATTTTACAGGCAACCGACTATTTTATTTGTGATTAGCCGTAAAGCACGTAAATTTCCCAACCGGAACCGTCCTGTTCAATATAGACGTTTACTCTGTAAGGTGTAGCAAAAAGATCCTCTAATGTTCGTCCCATTGCTTCCATTCGCTTATTAAATGTAAAATCAACTTGGCCGCATGCCTTACTAATGATCTTATTTTCATCATAACCAAACGCTGTATATCCGCTATAATAACTGCTATTGCTCAAATTCATGCTTGGATCATACTTGCATCCGTATTGAGAACAAGCATAATTGACCGCCGCCTGTTGCATATAACTGACATTAAAATCAGACCACTTTCTGATCAGCTGTTTTTCAGAAGTGCTGTATCCGCAGCGGGAGCACTTGGAAGTGACGGTGCCGTAGTAACCGATGTCGTCTTCAGTATATTCGCCGCTTGTCCCCTGATTCACCATATTATGTCCGAGGGGACCGACTGTTTCGGTCTTTGAGGATGCACATTCTGTGCAATAGGAAGTTACGCTCCCTGCTTTTGTGCAGGTAGCAGTTGTCGAGCTGAGGATCCAGTTGTGACTGCAGACGGCTCTGTCTGCAAGCGGGGGCATACTGTCGCGGTTGGGAAGATAGTTCATCAGGATCATTGCGACTTCCGCACGGGTCGCCTGACCTTTCGGGTCAAGACGAAGGCCCTGCGCACCGTCTTCGCCGGAGATCACACCGGCACCGACTGCCCATCGGACAGAGAGATTTGCCCAATTACTTACCTTTTCTGCATCGGAATAGCTGTCAAGGTCGGCAAATAGATCTGTTTTCTTGCCGGTCTTGTTGGAATAGCTCATAATGATCTGCGCAAGCTGCTCTCTTGATACAATGTCATTCGGTCCGAATTTGCCGTTGCCGTAACCCAGAATGATTCCCTTGTCGGAAGCCCAAAGAACGGCAGATGTGTACCACATTCCGTCTTTTACATCTGAAAAACGGCTTTGGTACGGAACAGCAGGACTGCCGTTTAAGCGGTAAAGAATACCGGCTACCATTGCGCGGGATGTTTTCGTGTTCGGCTCAAAGGTCAGCCGCGTCGTATGGGTAGAGCCCATGATATCCTGCTGAATCACAAAATCTGCAGCCGGATGGTACCAGGCATCTCGGTTGATGTCTGTGTATCCGCTGCACGGATCTTCATCCGCTTCATCGGCAAATACGAATCCGATATTTGTGCAAATAGCAGTCAAAACCATGGTTAACGCTAAGACTGTCGACAGGAATCGCTTCATATAGGTTTCCTCCTGATAATCAATATGAGCAAACAGGCTCTCGCAAAGATAGTTAAGACCATGACTCATTGCCATTATGTCATAATATACCTGAAATGTCAAATAAAGGATACATAGAATAACCGCTGCAACCGCTCGGCAGCACAGAGCCCGGGATCGCGCCGCAGCGCATGCACCGTAGGGCGCAGCATCCTTGATGCGCCGCTATGAATGCACCCGCGAAAAACCTACGCACCCCGTAGGGAGCGCCGTCCCCGACATTCCGCGTAAACCTACGCATCCCGTAGGGGAGGGGCTTGCTCCTCCCGCCTGTCATTGCGAGCCGATGAAATCGGCGTGGCAATCTCTCCCTATCATCTTTTCTTTGCACTTGTTGTCATCGTACCAATCGTAGGGCGCAGCATCCTTGATGCGCCGCTATGAATGCACCCGCGAAAAACCTACGCACCCCGTAGGGAGCGCCGTCCCCGACATTCCGCGTAAACCTACGCATCCCGTAGGGGAGGGGCTTGCTCCTCCCGCCTGTCATTGCGAGCCGATGAAATCGGCGTGGCAATCTCTCCCTATCATCTTTTCCTTGCACTTGTTGTCATCGTACCAATCGTAGGGCGCAGCATCCTTGATGCGCCGCAGCCTCTGCACCACGTGGGGCGCGGTCCGCCCTCACCCGGCCGCCTTTCAAGTCCCATCTCCGAAATCGCACCAAAAAGAGACGGACCAAAAATGGTCTGTCTCGGTGCGGGAGAGGGACTTGCTTGCATTTTCCGCGATGCGGAAAATAAAGGTTGCAATCGGTCAAGCCCGATTGCCGACAGTTCACTGAACTGTTGTATTTGATTATTCAAGTCCCATCTCCGAAATCGCACCAAAAAAGCAGACCATCTAAAGATGGTCAGGTAAAGCGGGAGATGGGACTTTCCCACGGCGGTTGCGACAGTCCACTGGACTGTCGCTAAGACGCCGCCTTTCAAGTCCCATCTCCGAAATCGCACCAAAAAGAGACAGACCAAAAATGGTCTGTCTCGGTGCGGGAGAGGGACTTGCTTGCATTTTCCGCGATGCGGAAAATAAAGGTTGCAATCGGTCAAGCCCGATTGCCAACAGTTCACTGAACTGTTGTATTTGATTATTCAAGTCCCATCTCCCAAATGCACCAAAAAAGCAGACCACCAAAAGATGGTCAGGTAAAGTGGGAGATGGGACTTTCCCACGGCGGTTGCGACAGTCCACTGGACTGTCGCTAAGGCGCCGCCTTTCAAGTCCCATCTCCGAATACGCATACCAAAAAGAGACAGACCATAAATGGTCTGTCTCTTTTTGGTGCGGGAGATGGGACTTGAACCCACACGTCTATGGTTGGACACAGGCACCTCAAGCCTGCCTGTCTGCCTATTCCAGCACTCCCGCGGATTGCCCTTGCGGACGGGAGTTATTATAACCTCTACCCACGTCTTTGTCAATCCTTTTTTTGCATCTGCGGCAGAATTCTTTTTAATCTGACTGCCCGTTGCCCGTAACGCAGCGATAACAGCAAAACAGCTCCTTGAAAAAACAGCGGTCGATCAGTTCATTGCTGTCTTCGTGACCGCAGAGCTGTTTGAACAGCAGAACGGCCTGCTGCGTTTTTTGGTCATAGCGGCCTGTGATTTCTGTGTCAGGCAGATTCTCGAACCGCTGCGCCATCGTATGCAGCAGTGCCTGCACAAGACAGATGTGGCAGTTCTCCTCCTGCGGGGAAATCACCTGCATTGGCTGCAGTGGAAGGCAGAGGCTCGGCTGCACAATGTAGTTTACATAATCTTCGTCATAGGCGTCTGCGATCGCGTTCCAGGTCGTTTCGTTTACCACGCCGTCAACGCGCAAGTCGTGCGCCTGCTGAAAAGCCATAACAGCGCGTTTTGTCTCGTTTCCGAAGATTCCGTCCGGGTTGAGCTTCGGAAGCGACGGCTCCGCCTCTGCGATAACACGCAGCATGGTTTGCAGGTCGCGCACCGGCTGACCATTTCGCTTTTTTCCGCTTGTCATAGATCCCTCCTTAATCTCTCGAGCCGAGCTGCAGATTCTGCGCAGGGCTTTGCATCAGGCGCGGCGTGGTATCAATAGCAGGCAGGAGCGTATCATCCAAAACCCTGCCGCGGATCCCCGCGACCTGATTGTAAAGCCGATCCCAGGTCTGATTCCCGACGACTCCATCCGGGCTCAAGCCCGCATAACGCTGAAAGCCGATCACGGCCTGTCGTGTTTGCTCGCCGAAGACTCCGTCGATCGAAACCGGGTTCACGCTGTTGATAAACTCTGCCGCGACCGAAAGCAGATATTGCAGATTGCGCACATCCGTTCCTCGGGCTCCCAGGGAAAGCGTACGCGGGAAATTCCAGTTGATAGAATAGAATCGCTGCCCTTCGGAATCAAGCTCAGAAAGCCGCGTAACCGCCACATAGACGCGTACGAGGGCATACCACGTCGCACGTCCGACCAGCCCATCGGCAGTCAAACCAAAGGCCTCCTGGAACCGCCGCACGGCGGCCTCTGTCCGGCTTCCGAATCTGCCGTCCACGGCGACTGTCCCGATGGCGGGATAATTCTGTGAAATACGGTTGAGCTCCTGCTGCACAACGATCACATTCGGCCCCGAAGAACCGTTCCGCAGGATGAAGCCGGGGTAGGACGAGGTGTAGCCGCGTACCGGCGCATTCGCCACCAGCTCCACATCCTGCCCGTAATAATAACGAATGATTCTTATGTAGCTGTAGCCCTGCTGTGCCAAATTCTGCGAGCCCCATTGGCTCAGACCCGAGCAGGTGACAGTTGTTCCGTTGCAGAATTTTGCCGGCAGCGGCTCTAAGGTGCCGGAGCGGCGCAGATAATTGTTGAAAATTTCATCCACAATGCGTTCAATCGTGCTGAAAAAGCTGCGTCCGTAAACAAAATTCTGATCGTAGGCCGTAGACGAGGTAATATCAAAGGCGTAACCGCGGCTTCGGTAGAATTCTGTGTAAACGCGGTTGAGCGCATAGGAAATGATCGCGAGAATGTTTGCCCGCAGGGCATTTTCCCGCCAGGTGGGGTAGACTTCGCTTGAAGCGACATTTTTTACATAGTCCGGGAAGCTGACCGTCACATTAGAGGCGATTGCCGCCGGCGGCCCGAGGTGGACGGTGATATTCTGCGGTACATAGGGAAAGATCGTAACCATTTTGCACCTCACAAATCCTGCGCAGGCGTGTCGAAGCTTTGCGATTCGTCGGTCGGATCCGGGAACAGGCTGTCGGGAATCAGCATAAAGTCCTGAGCGGTCGTGACCGAAGGAAAAATCTGCACGTTCGTTGCCGTGATCGTTCCGTAGCCGGGATATTCCGCCATAATATCCACAAGAGAATACGGCTGGCCGTTGTCCGGGGACTGACTTTTATCAAACTCCGGTGTTTCGATCGTGATACGTTCTGTCAGCCCGCTTCGGCCGGACATCCGCACACCGAGCAGAACCGTCCCGCCTGGCCGCCGCTGCGATACAACGACCACGGCTCCGGAGATCGGGATCGACCCGTTGGATGTATACACATGGGAAACAAAATACCCTTCTGCCATAGAACACCTCCATATGTTTTCAAGGTATTCTATGCAGAAGGGATCCGCTGTGCGCCTGTCCGTTTACAGATACTGCTTCATCTGGTCAATATTGGCCTGTTCGGTCTGCAAAAGCCGGTTGGAAAGCGCCGACACCTTCGGGTCGAGCACGCCGAGCGAGCGAATGGCCTGCATACTTTTAATCATTCCCTTGGTGTTGCCCTCGACCATCATCTCCGCGATCTTTGAGGTCGAACCGTCGGCCTTTTGCTTCATGGCGCTTGCCATACGGTTGCCCCATTTTGCAAGCGGATGGATGTTTTCGGGCGTTCCGCCGTGGATTTTTAACAGGACGTCCGCCTGCTTGTTGATCTCGTCATATTCATCTAACTGCTGCTTCAAAACCTTATGAAATTCCGTGTTGAGGTCGCCCTTCATCACGGCGTGGATGCCGACCTGTCCCATCTGGGTGCTTTTGCGGATCCGGTTGAGCATTTCGCAATCCTGCTGCATTATCAATCACCTCACGGATAGTTTGCCTCACGGGAGAAAAATCATACATCCGCGAAAAACATTGCTTGCCAATCGTGCCAAGAAGGAATATACTATCCGCAGAAAACCGAAAAGGAAGCGAAAAAATGCTGGAAGAACTGAAAGAAATTGCAAAAAAAGCGGGTGCGATCATCCTGTCAGCTACCGAGATCAAAGAAAGCACCGAGCTGAAAACAAGCCACCGTGATCTGGTGACAAAATATGATAAGCTTGTGGAGAGAACCGTCAAAAAAGACCTTCTTGCCCTTCTGCCCGAGGCGGCCTTTTTCGGCGAGGAGGAGGCCGCACCGGAAAATCTGCAAAGCGCCGAATGGTTGTTTGTTGTTGACCCTATCGACGGCACGACAAATTTTGTTCAGGGCTTCCACAACTCCTGTGTCTCCATCGGCCTGATGCATTTCGGCAAGGTCGAATACGGCGTTGTCTATGACCCGTATTATGACGAGCTGTTTTCCGCCAAACGCGGGGATGGGGCATATCTGAACGGCAAGCGGCTCACACTTTCCGACCGCGACCTTATGCACAGCCTTGCGATTTTCGGCAGTGCGATCTTCTACCCGGAGATCACGCAGCTTTCCCTGCGTGTGCTGGAGAAGGTATTTTTGCAGGCACAGGATGTGCGGCGCTTCGGCGCGGCTGCGCTGGATCTTTGCTATATCGCAGCGGGCAGGGCAGGGGTGTTCTTCGAGTGCCGGATCTGCCCGTGGGATTACTGCGCGGGCAGCCTGATCGCACAGGAGGCGGGTGCGGTCGTTACGGCTCTGTCCGGCAAGCCGCTTGACCTCTACCATAAATGCTCTGTGCTTGCGGGCGTCCCGACAGCCTACCGTGAGGTTTTATCGCTTGCCGCCCCCGAGATGGAAAAGGCAAACCAACGATAAATGATTGTTTATCACCGCATCCGTAGGGGCGAGCATCGCTCGCCCGCCTGTGGGATAAGCAAAAATTTAGCCGGCGAGCAATGCTCGCCCCTACGATCTCAAAAGAACGCTGAATTTTAATTTATCGCACCCGTAGGGAACGGTTTTGACCGTTCCGCCTGCAGCTAAAAAAATGTCATTCTGACCGGAAGATCAGAATGACATTTTTATTATTTGAATGTAGAGCGGGCAAGCATTTTCGCGGCTTTTTCTTCACTCAATTCATATTCCCAGAACAGGCGGAAAAACGTCTGTGCCTCCGAAACCATATCATAGTCATATACTTCGGGATAGAGCAGATTTCCGAGCCAGCGGATGCCGAGCACGCGGTTGACGGACGGCGGGGAGCACATCCAGTTGTAGGGAAGCTCCGGGATTTCGTAATAGCTTCCGTCCTTGACTGCCCGAAGTTCTGCAAGGGTGCTTGCTGTGATCGTCTCATAAGGACCGTCCGCAGTCAAAAGAAGCACATCCGGGTCATAGGCGTAGGCCTGCTCGGGGTCAATGACCGTGCCGCCATTGCGGTTGGTGGCTTCCAAAGGCTCCACTACGTTGATCGCACCGATAAGCTCGATCACATCGGCCTGCATCGATCCTTTGGCGTTGCAGGCAAGTCCGTCCGAACCCGTCCCGAAAAGGACAGTTTTTCGTTCATCCTCCGGGATCTTTGCAGCGTTTTCCTCGGCTAGTGCAAGTGCCTGCTCAATGTAGAGGGCAAGCTGTTCCGCTTTTTCCTCTCTGCCGAGCAAGCACCCCAATGCACGGTAGGCATCCGGCAGACTATGAAGCTCCTCTTCAATGAAAACTGTCGGGATGCCGGTCTGCGATTGCACCGTGTCCATATCTTCTTTGATCGAGCTCTTGGCGTTGCCGAGATCAATGATAATCTGCGGGTCAGCCTCCATTAAGGCCTCTAAATTTAAGTTTGCGCGGCTGCCGTAGAATTGGCCGAACACCGGCAGAGTCCGGATGCATTCGGGAAGATAGGGCAGCTGTGCCGTGCTCAAATCATCAGAAAGCCCGACAAGAAGCTCCGGTGCAAGCGTCAGGAGCATCATCTGAGCAATCGAGCCGCTGGCGGCAACGCGGGTGATTTTCGCAGGTACCTCGACCGTCCGCCCGACGCTGTCGGTGAATTTGACCGTCTTCCCGGAACTGTTTGTCTGTCTTGCCGTACCGCAGCCGGAAAAAAGCCCGATCAGCAACACAAGGCAGAGTGCCATAGCAGAAAATCGTTTCATTGGATTTCCTCCGATGTGTTATTCTGAAAGAAGAATAACACCTGTAAAATAAAAAGTCAAGCGGCTAAACGAGCCCCGCATGGGAAAGCCCGAGCCCGATCAGATAGGAGGCGGTGTTAAGCACGAGGCTGAACACGAACGGCGGCAGTTTCCGGTATTCCAGCCGCCCGCGGTAGAGTGCCCATTCGCCGAAAACAACACCCGCTTCCAGAACTGCGATCAGCCAGAAAGGAGGGACGGCAACATAGACGTAATAAACGTCAAGCAATATCCCGATCAGGGGATTTGTGATAACATTCACAAGGAATATGAGCAGAAAATCGCGCCCTTCTTGTACTCCGAGAATCAGGGCAAGCAGCAGCTCAATAACGAGCGTCAGCAGAAGCGAAGTGCCCAAAGAGCGCAAAACAGATTCAATCATACCGGGTGCCTCCTTCCGCAAGATGCAGCCCGAGCAGCAGCAAGGAAGTTGACATAACACCAATCAGCAACAGTCCCCACCAGTTGAAAAACGGTGTTTCGAGGCGCAGCATCTTCGGCAGGGAGCCGAGGAAGAGGGCAACGGTCGTCACGCCGAACATTGCGCCCGCAAGCTGCGGAAGCAGCCGGAACAGGGTAAAGGCGGTGAGCGCCATGGTCGTGTTGAAAACGAGCGCGGCAGGCAGGGCAAGGTAGGGACAAAGGAGCGATCCGAGATAGAGCGCAAGGCCAAGCGTCTGCGCAATCAGGGTGAAGCGGAACGCACCGAAACGGTCTGCCATTATGCCGCCGGAGAGCTTGCCGAGAAAGACGCACAGCGCCATGACAAGCGCAAAGGGAAAACGCCCGGAGACGGCGTAATGTGTGACCGTACCCATGTAGGCACGCAGGAAGACCGTCAGGAACATACAAAGCAGGATCACGAGCTTTTTCCCGCGGGACAAGGGAAGCGGCTTATCATTTGTGAAAGATACGCAGCGATTGGCTGTCAGGCTGAAAACTGCGGCAAGCAGAAACAGTATGCCCGGCAGAGCAAGACGGTAGAGCCAAATGATCCCGATGATCTTCGGCCCGAAGAACACCCCGAGTGCTCCGGGTGCAACAAACAGACCGATCTGTGTATAGCGTGTGCCGGACAGCAGCAGAGATTCCCGCCCGCCGCCGACATGGAACAACGCATTGCCGATTCCTGCCACAAGGCAGATGGCAAGCGAGGACGGAAGCAGACAGGCAAGGGCAACAAGTACGCACCCGAGTGCGGAGAAGCCCCGCGAAGAGCCGAGCAGATCTGAGATCGCCCCAATCGGAAGCTGAAACGCAAAGGCAAGGCCGTTATAGAGCACAACGCTCCAAAGAAGCGAAATGTCTGCATAATGGTACATGGCATAGGTCAAAAGGGCATGGCAGGTCAGGTCAATGAGGAAATGCGTAAAGCCGAGCAGCAGGGAAGCCGACAGATCACGCTTATGTATCATATAGCACCCGCCTTTCTGTGTAATCATTACTAATAACATTTTATATTGTAGCAGATTCCGCGGTTTTCGCAAGCATGGAGAGACAAAATCAACAGGGGAAAATATTTTCAATTTTTATATTGACAGACACCCCTGCTTGTGCTACTATATTCAGGCAGTCGCAAATGCGCGAGTGGTGGAATTGGCAGACTCGCTAGATTCAGGTTCTAGTGTCCACTCCGGACGTGCGGGTTCAAGTCCCGCCTCGCGCACCAAAAAACAGGCATCACCCAAAGGGTGATGCCTGTTTTTTGTTCGTGCGCTTCGGGACTTGAAGATCAAATAGACTTACAACAAACGTACATACTCCGACATTCCGGAAGCAGAAAAACATGCCGGTGGCATGTTTTCGATTCTCCACATCTACATTAAGCCAAGTCCCGCCTCGCGCAGGCGGCGCCTGAGGCGCCGGGACTTGAAGATCAAACCGTCTTTTCTCTTTTGCGGTTAAATGTGGAAG
>JAKSPM010000059.1 GCA_024404825.1 Clostridia bacterium | reverse complement strand
GCGACGGCTCGCAATGACACGGACGGAAGTTTGTGCGCGCTAAACAATAATTTAGCGCACTGTTATCGTGTCATCCTGAGCCGCAGGCGAAGAATCTACTACCGTTCTATCCGACTAGATCCTTCGGCTGCTTCGCTCCCTCACACTCACCGCAGTGAGCGCGCATAGCGCAACCGCCGAAGGCGGCTCTTAGCGCGGAGCAGGATGAAACAGAAATGGAAACAGAAACAATCATTTGCCGTTCTTTTGAGACTATAGGGCGATAGAGCCCGGATGCGCCGAAAAACGGTTTCGATATACGCTCCGTTGTAATTCTTTTTCGGAATTTGAAGAATGGTTTTTCAGTGATAAACCACCTCATGATAATCGTACCAAAAATGGAATTAAAGTGCGACACTTTTTTTCAAATTTAATGTATTTTTTGAGAAATAATGTAAAATTGCCTCCGAAGAAGCATTAAATTTGCCTGCGGGTCGTTGCACGGCGGGGGTGTTTGTGCTATAATTCATTCGTAATAAAATGAAAAGTCTCGGCATTTTGCGCCGGGAGCGTGGGAGGAAGCCTTATGAGAATCGAAACCAAGTGTGTTCAGAGCGGCTATACGCCGAAAAACGGCGAGCCCCGGCAGATCCCGATCATCCAGAGCACGACCTACAAATACGACACCAGCGAGGATATGGGAAAGCTGTTTGACTTAGAGGCCTCCGGCTATTTCTATTCCCGCCTGCAAAATCCCACCAATGACATGGTTGCGCAGAAAATCTGCGAGCTCGAGGGCGGTTCCATGGCTATGCTGACCTCCTCGGGTATGGCGGCAAACTTCTATGCGGCTTTCAATATCGTCGAGTGCGGCGGCCACATCGTCTCGTCTGCGACGATCTACGGCGGCACCTACAACCTTTTCTCCGTTACGATGAAGAAGATGGGCATCGACGTGACCTTTGTTTCTCCCGATTGTACCGATGAAGAGCTGAACGCGGCCTTCCGTGAGAACACCAAAATGGTTTTCGGAGAGACCATTGCCAATCCCGCCCTGACGGTTTTAGATATAGAACGCTTTGCCAAGGCCGCCCATGCCCACGGCGTGCCGCTCATCATCGACAACACCTTTGCCACGCCCATCAACTGCCGCCCGATTGAATGGGGCGCCGACATCGTCACCCATTCCACCTCGAAGTATATGGACGGCCACGCGGCTGTCCTCGGCGGCGCAATCGTAGACGGCGGAAAGTTCGACTGGATGAAATACAAGGATAAGTTCCCAGGTCTGTGTACCCCTGACGAGAGCTATCACGGCATCATCTATGCCGAAAAATACGGTAAGGAGGGCGCCTTCATCAACAAGGCGACTGCCCAGCTCATGCGCGACTTCGGCTCCGTGCCGTCCCCGCAGAATTCGTTTATGCTGAACCTCGGCCTGGAGAGCCTCCATGTCCGTGTCCCGCGCCACTGCGAAAACGCACAGAAGGTCGCAGAATTCTTATCCGAAGATCCGCGTATTGCCTGGGTCAACTACTGCGGTCTGCCCGGTGATAAATACTATGAACGGGCACAGAAGTACCTGCCGAACGGCTCGTGCGGTGTGGTCAGCTTCGGCGTCAAGGGCGGAAGAAAAGCCGCCGAGACCTTTATGAAGTACCTGCGGGTCGCCGCGATCGAGACCCATGTGGCAGATGCCCGCACCTGCTGTCTGCACCCGGCAAGCACCACCCACCGTCAGATGAACGATGAAGAGCTGATCGCAGGCGGCGTTTCGCCCGACCTCATCCGCCTGTCCTGCGGCTTGGAAAACTCACAGGACCTAATTGACGATATCGACCAGGCATTAAGTAAAATCTAAGAAAAAGTCTAAGGAGCACATTTCATGCCCATCAAGCTTCCCAACGAATTACCCGCGTATAAAACGCTGACCAATGAAAACATCTTCATCATGGAGGAGACGAGAGCAGTCACGCAGGACATCCGTCCTCTGCGCATTGCGATCCTCAACCTGATGCCGACCAAGATCGACACCGAGACCCAGCTGTTCCGCCTGCTCGGCAATACCCCCTTGCAGGTGGAGGTCGAGCTGCTGCACACGAAGTCCCATCAGTCGAAAAACACCGCACAGAGCCATCTTGCCGCGTTCTACAAGACCTTTGACGACATCCGCGATCAGAGCTTCGACGGCATGATTATCACAGGTGCGCCCGTGGAGCAGATGGAATTTGAGGATGTGGAATACTGGCCGGAGCTGTGCGAAATCATGGAATGGTCGAAGACCCACGTCCACAGCACCTTCCATATCTGCTGGGGTGCGCAGGCGGGGCTCTACTACCATTTCGGTATCCCGAAGAAGCCGCTTCCCGAAAAGCTCTTCGGCGTGTTTCAACACAAGGTCGAGCGCAGCAATTATATCCTCTTCCGCGGCTTTGACGACGAGTTCATGGTGCCGCATTCGCGCCATACCACGGTGTTGCGTGAGGACATCGAAAAATGCCCGGATCTCAAGATCATGGCAGCCTCCGAGAAGGCAGGCGTCTATGCCATCTCCACCGATGAGGGTCGGCAGATCTTCATTACCGGCCACTCCGAGTATGACGCACTGACCCTCGACAAGGAATACCGCCGCGACAAAAACGCGGGGCTTCCCATTTCTGTACCGGTCAACTACTACCCGGACGATGATGATACAAAAGCACCTGTGGTGAGCTGGCGCTCCTGCGCGCATATGCTCTTTGCAAACTGGCTCAATTATTTCGTCTATCAGACGACACCTTATGACATCAAGCAGATTCATTGAGGAGATGATTTTGTGAAAATTGCAGACCATCTTGAGCAAAAAACCTTGTCGCTCTCGTTTGAGGTCTTCCCGCCGAAAACGGACGCAAATTATGATACGGTCAAGACGGCCACGGAGCAAATCGCGGCCTTAAAGCCGTCGTTTGTCAGCGTGACCTACGGCGCAGGCGGCGGCACGAGCCGCTATACGCTCGCCATTGCCGAAAATATCCAAAAACGTTATGATGTTCCGTCCATTGCACACCTGACCTGCGTTTCCTCTACGCGGGAAACGGTCAGACAGCGCATTGAAGAGTTCAAAAAGGCGGGTATCGAAACTATCATGGCCCTGCGCGGCGATGTACCGCAGGAGCTTCTGGGCGCCGACCGCAGCGGCTGGGACTATCACTATGCCGTGGAGCTGGTGCGCGAAATTCGCGAGAGCGGCGATTTCTGCATCGGCGGTGCCTGCTACCCCGAGGTACACCCCGAAAGTGCTGACCAGAAAGAGGACATCCGCCACTTAAAAGAAAAGGTGGATGCCGGCTGCGACTTTTTAACGACGCAGATGTTTTTTGACAACAACCTGTTCTATAACTTCCTCTATAAGATCCGCGAGGCAGGCATCACCGTTCCCGTGGTGCCGGGCATCATGCCGATCACAAACGGGAGTCAGATCGATCGCGCCATTCGGCTTTCCGGCTCCTATGTCCCCGCGCGCTTCAAGAGCTTGCTTGACCGCTTCGGCGATGACCCCGAGGCCATGAAACAGGCGGGCATCGCCTACGCCATCGACCAGATCATCGACCTGTATGCAAGCGGCATCCCCCATGTCCACGTCTACACGATGAACAAGCCGGATGTGGCCGAGAGTATTATGACAAGCCTTTCCGGGATGCTGGGCAAGCCGCTATGATTGCGCCGATTTCAACTGTTTCGGTCGCGGTACCTGCGCCCGATGAGGCAGAAATCCGCCGCTACTGTGCCTGCCCGAAGGGAGTGGATGACCTGCTCACGGAATGTCTTTCCGAGATGCACGAGCTTTCCTATCGGGTAAGCTTTCGGGTCTTTCCCGTCACGCGGACGGAGCCGGGCTTAGATCTCGGCTTTGCCGTGACCGACTCCAAGGATCTGCAAAAGGCGCTCGAAGGCTGTGACCGCGTGCTGCTGTTTGCAGCAACGGTCGGCCTGCTTCCGGACAGACTCATTGCAAAATATAACCGCGTTTGCCCCGCAAAGGCACTGCTTGTGCAGGCCATCGGCACCGAGCGTGTCGAGGCGCTTTGCGATGCGTTCTGCGAAGAACAAAAAGAAAATTACGCTGCCGAAGGTGCGATTCTGCGCCCGCGTTTTTCTCCCGGCTACGGCGATCTGCCGCTGGCGCTGCAAAGGGAAGTATTCGCGGCGCTCGACTGCCCGCGGCAGCTCGGCATCACCTTAAATGAAAGCCTGCTGATGACACCGTCCAAATCCGTGACGGCGCTCGCAGGCATTAAAACAAAGGAGCACTTCGGATGACGTATCTGGAATTTCTGAAAGACAACCGCGTGATTTTTGACGGCGGGACGGGAACTCTGCTGCAAAAGGCGGGGCTGCCTGTCGGTCAGGCAACCGAGTGCTGGAACCTTACCCATCCGGAGGCGCTCGTTTCGATCCATCGCGCCTATTTTGACGCAGGCTGCAACGTCGTCACCGCGAACACCTTCGGCCTGAACCCGCTGAAATATTCGGAAGAAGACGTCCGGCAGGGCGTTTTTGCGGCGATCGAAAACGTGCGCCGCGCAGCGAAAGAGAGCTGCGGCAAACAGGAAAAGTTTGCAGCCCTTGATATCGGCCCGTCCGGAAGACTCCTTGCACCGCTCGGCGATCTGGATTTTGAGGACGCCGTATCGGCATTTTCCTGCGTTGTCCGCGCAGGCGTTGCCGCGGGTGCAGACCTCATTTTGATTGAGACGATGAATGACGCCTACGAGACCAAGGCCGCCCTGCTTGCGGCAAAAGAAGCAAGCACGCTTCCCGTCGTCGTCTCCAATGCCTACGGTCAAGACGGCAGACTGATGAGCGGGGCAAGCCCCGATGTCATGGTTGCGCTTTTGGAGGCAATGGGTGCCGACGCCATCGGCGTCAACTGCTCCCTCGGCCCAAAGGCACTTGCGCCCATCGTAGAGAGGTATTTAGAGCTTTGCTCCGTACCTGTTCTGTGTATGCCGAATGCCGGCCTGCCGCGGGTAGAAAACGGCGAGACCGTGTTTGATGTCAGCGAAGAGGACTTCGCAAAAGAAATGGCGGCTTTGACACAGCAGGGCGTCCGCCTGCTCGGCGGCTGCTGCGGCACGACGCCGGAGTATATCCGGGCAATGATCGCCGCTGTGAAGGATCTCCCGGTACAGCCGATCGAAAAGAAGCAAACGACCGTAATTACCTCGGCAACGAGGGCAGTTTCCTTTGATGACGTGCCTGTGCTGATCGGTGAGCGCATCAACCCCACAGGCAAAAAGCGTCTGAAGCAGGCACTGGCCGAAAATGACCTTGCCTATCTGCTGAATGAGGGTCTCACGCAGCAGGAAAAGGGCGCACAGGTGCTGGATGTCAATGTCGGTGCACCGGAAATTGACGAAAAGACCATGCTCCCGAGCCTCGCCTGCGAGCTGCAGGCCGTTTGTGACCTGCCGCTGCAATTAGATACTGCCGATCCCGTTGCCATGGAGAAGGCACTGCGCCGCTATAACGGCAAGGCGCTTGTCAACTCCGTAAGCGGCAAGGCAAGCTCCATGGATGCGATTTTCCCGTTAGTTCAAAAATACGGCGGAGCGGTCATTGCGCTGACCCTGGACGAAAACGGCATCCCCGCGACTGCCGAAGCGCGCGTGGAAATTGCAAGGCGGATTTTGAAGCGGGCAGGGGAGTACGGCATCGAGAAAAAGGACATTATTTTTGATCCCCTGACCATGACCGTCAGCGCGGACAATCAGGCGGCGGCTGTTACCCTCGATGCCCTCCGCACGATCCGAAATGACCTCGGCTGCCATACCTCGCTCGGTGTTTCCAATGTTTCCTTCGGCCTGCCCGGAAGACCTGCCATCAACGCGCAGTTCTTCACCCTGGCACTGGAAAACGGACTTTCTGCCGCCATTATGAACCCCTATTCGCAGGAAATGATGAGCGCCTATTATACCTGGCGGCTCCTGCGCGGCAAGGACGAAAACTGCCTTTCCTACCTGCACTTTGCAGATAGAAACGAGCCGCAGGCGGCAGCGCAGAGTGCAAACACCCCCGCAACCTTGCAGGAGGCAATCGAGCGCGGCTTAAAATCGCAGGCGTCAAGCCTGACCGATGCTGCCCTTACTTCGTGTGCCCCGCTTGAGCTGGTGCAGGAGCAGATCATCCCCGCGCTCAATGCCGTGGGCGAACGCTTTGAAGCAAAAAAAGTCTTTTTGCCGCAGCTTCTGATGAGCGCGGAGGCGGCCGGCTGTGCCTTTGAAAAAATCAAGCAGGCGATGCAGGGAAGTGAGACTCCGCAGACAGGCTGTAAGATCATCCTTGCTACGGTCAAGGGCGATATCCACGACATTGGCAAGAACATCGTCAAGCTTCTTTTGGAAAACTATGGCTTTGCAGTTCAGGATCTGGGACGCGACGTTGCCCCCGAGAAAATTCTGGAGGCCGTTCAGCGCGAAAATGCTCCGCTGGCAGGGCTTTCCGCCCTGATGACCACGACCGTCCCCGCCATGGAGGAAACGATCCGGCTTCTTCACGAAAAGGCACCGTGGTGCAGGGTCGTTGTCGGCGGTGCGGTACTGACGCAGGATTACGCCGCAAAGATCGGCGCCGACCACTACGCCAAGGACGCGATGGAAACCGTCCGTTTCGCACAGACGATATAAGGAAGGAAAAAAGAAAATGAAACTTAAAAAAGCAAGCGCCCTGTTTCTTGCTCTGCTGCTTGTCGCAGCGGTGTTTGTCGGCTGTGGTTCGAAGCCGGAGCCGACGGAGAAATACAAGGTTGACGAAGAGATCCTCAAAACGATCGCAGGCAACTATATGCCGTATCAAAATGTTGATTCCTGGTGGGTTCTGGACATCAATGAGCCTGCCTATTTCAGCATTTACGACGGAGAAGCCGGGAACCCCGGGGTCGAGGGGAAAATCATTCATTTGGATGAAGAAAAGATTGTCTTTCGGATCAATCAGAGCTATTATGAAGAGCTTCCCGCAAACTGGGAGCTGGAGGAATACAAGGGCAAGGACATCCTGATCCTTTCCTACAAGGTGACGGATTCCGTTATCGAGCTGACCAACAACGGCGACACAATTGCTTTCAAAAAATGGGAGCGCTGAACACAAGCGGTACTGACGCAGGATTACGCCGCAAAGATCGGCGCCGACCACTACGCCAAGGACGCGATGGAAACCGTCCGCTACGCACAGACGATATAAAAAAGAACCCTCTGCGGCTTTGTGCAGCAGAGGGTATCATTTTTATCTGTAAGAATCAGGAAGAAATACCGAAAATGGTCATGCCGAAAGCGAAAATCAAAGCAGCGCCGATGCCGGCTGCGATCGCAAGAATCAGCCAGATGATCCAGTAGGAGCGAGCGTAGCTTCTGCGGTTGAGGTTGCTGCCGTTGCAGGAGTGGATAATCAGGAAGATGAAGCCGATGATCGGGAGACTGTAGAGGATGCCGAGACCGAAATAGCCCCATGCAGACATCAGCTTATATTCCGGATATCTTGCGAAGAACGTACGGGGATCGTCGCCCGACGAGGAGGGAACGACCACAGTCGTCGGAGCGGACACGGGCGTATAAGCCGGAGAAGCGGCAATGGGTGCCGGATCGGGCGTATAAACGGGAGCGGGCACAGGTGCCGGAGCAGGCGTATAAGCAGCGGGAGCAGGCGTGGGAGTATACGCCGGCTTAGCGGGAGCTTCTTTCTTCGGGAATGTGGAAATAAGACCCTGAGGGTTTTCGAGTTCGGGAGCCTGCACAGAGGTGCCGCAGGCAGGACAATGGGAACCGCCTTCCGGGATGGAAGTGCCGCAGTTAGGACAATACATAGGACCTCTCCTTTATTTTTGATAAATTTCGGGTCAGGCGTGATTGGATGAATTTATTATAGCGCAACAAAAACAGACCGTCAATAGCAGATTTCCGGAGCATCGCCCGGATCCGACACATAAAAATGCAAATCTTACCATATTAGCGGAAGCCGGAGGAATATTTTAACGGGAAATCGGCTCAAAATTCAAAAAGCCGCTTTCTGAAATCCTGTTCCGCAGACAACAAAAATGCCCGGTTTTCCGTCAGATTGTGCCGCTCTCTGCCACAAGCAGCGACTGTAGCAGAAAAACACAGATAAATCCGAAATTTAGGCTTGACAAAGCCGCTTCTATCTCCTATAATAACCCATGCTTGCGGACGGTTAGCTCAGCTGGTATGAGCATCTGCTTGACGTGCAGGAGGTCACAGGTTCGAGTCCTGTACCGTCCACCAAATAAAAAACACCACCCATCGGGTGGTGTTTTTT
>JAKSPM010000058.1 GCA_024404825.1 Clostridia bacterium | reverse complement strand
TGGCAGGGGATGAGGGATTCGAACCCCCGCAAACGGAGTCAGAGTCCGGTGTGCTACCGTTACACAAATCCCCTGTATGCCATGCGCAAGCGCAAGTATTATTATAGTCAACACGGACGGAATGTCAAGTGTTAATTTGCAAATTCAGGGATTTTTTCCTTCATTCCCGCTCTCGTGCGTCCTAACCCGGCAAAAGCGCTTGCATTTGTGTGGATTATGCAGTATACTTGTTTCGTTCTACGAAAAAAGAACGAAAGGAAGTTGTTTATGTCTGAAATCAAGGCAGTTGTTTTAGCGGCCGGGAAGGGCACCAGAATGATGTCCGAAACCAATCATATGCCCAAGGTCCTTCGTCAGGCCTGCGGAAAGCCCCTGTTGTATTATGTGCTGAACGCTCTGGATTTTATTCCTGTGAAAAATACCGTTTTGGTCGGCGGCTATATGAAAGAAGCCGTGTTTGAGGCCTTCCCGGAATATCCCAATGCCATTCAGGAGCCGCAGCTCGGTACGGGTCATGCCGTACAGTGCGCAAGAGCTCATTTGGAGGGCTTTGACGGCACCGTGCTCGTGTGCTACGGTGATATGCCGCTTCTGAAAAAGGAAGTCTACCAGGGGCTGCTTGCCGCCCACAAAGACAACGGCGTTTCCTGCACGATGCTCTCCGGTACCAGTGAAGAGTATCTGCCCTATGGCCGCGTGATCCGCGACGAGAACGGAGATTTTCTGCGCATCGTGGAAGAACGCGACTGCGACGAGGAGCAGAAGAAGATCCGTGAGCTCAATGTCGGCATCTATGCCTTTGACTGCAAGGAGCTTCTGGCCTGCCTCGACCTGCTGAAAAACGACAATGCACAGTCGGAGTATTATCTGACCGATGTTCCTGCAATCATGCGCAGCCGCGGCAAGCGAGTTGCCGTTTATACCGCAGAGCTCAACGAGCAGATCCTCGGCGTCAACACGCCCGAGCAGCTGCTGCTGACGGAGAGAATCCTCCGCGGCGAATAAGCATAATTTTCAGAAGGCAGCTTCGGCTGCCTTCTTTTTGTGTCTGAGCCTGTTTGCGCTGCATAAAATGGCTTGAGGTGCGAAATGCGTCTGATCCTCAAAACGAAAATCGTTATTTATGGAGGGAACGAAATGGCGCTGATTGTAGAAAAATTCGGCGGCGCCTCCGTTGCAGATACCGAGCGGATTAAGGCGGTCGCAGATAGGATCGCAAGGGAAGTAAAAAAAGGCAATCAAGTGGTTGCGGTTGTGTCGGCACAGGGGAAAACAACGGACGGTCTGCTTCACAAGGCAGAGGAAATTTCTGCCGAGCTGTCAGATAGGGAGCTGGATCAGCTGCTTGCCTGCGGAGAGCAGATGTCCGCGGCCTTGTGCGCGATGGCGCTCAAGGCGAAGGGAATCAATGCCGTCTCTCTTTCTGCATGGCAGCTTGGGCTGTTTACGGACGGTGTTCATCAAAATGCAGTGCCCCTTATGCTGACCTCGTCACGGCTTCGGAGGGAACTGGAGCAGGGGAGAGTCCCCGTGATCACGGGGTTTCAGGGCATTGATGAAAGGGGAGACCTTACCACCCTCGGCCGGGGCGGCTCCGATACGACGGCAGTATTTCTCGCGCACGCACTGAGTGCGGACCGCTGTCTGTTCTTCAAGGATGTTGACGGAGTTTATACGGCAGATCCACACACGGATCAGGCGGCTCGGAAGCTGGAGAGCGTGAGCTACGACACAATGCTTTCCATGGCGCAAAACGGCGCCAGGGTGCTGCACAGCCGCTCGGTAGAGCTTGCAAAGAAGTATGGGATCCGTCTGGAGGTTTTATCCGGCTTTTCGGAAAACACAGGAACCGTTATTGAGTAAAAAAAGAGCTGCCACGGCAGCTCTTTTTGTTATCAAATAGATTTTGCACCCTCTAACAGGTGGGCGGTGGAGGCCATGATCGAACTGTAGGAATCCCCCAACAGCTTTTCGGCCTTCTGGAATTTGGCGTAGGTGTTGAAATCCTGATGGATGTCGCTGCCGAGAGCAACGATGTTTCCGGCCTGTGCCCATAAAAGCAGCTGACTGCGGTGCCGCAGACGGCAAATCGATTCTACATTGAGCTGCCCCGGAATGTTGTAGGAAAACAGGGCTTCTACGATTGAGGGATGATAACGGTCAACATGGGCAAGCACCGGAACAAAATTGCCGCTGCACTGGATCTGTAAAATGGTTTCCAGCACGGCATCATTCCAGTGACGGAACGGAAGCTCCAAAAGAATCACATTGGTGCCTGCAATGCAGAGCTGGTCAAGACCTTCCATGTGGTCAAGCCCTGCGCAAAGGTGCACCTCAGATCCGAGGAGGATCTTCGGACTGTCAGCCGGCTTGTTTGCCGCAAGCTCTGCCACGGCTTCCTCCCGCCGGGAAAGGAATTGCCCCATGGTGTCATGAGCGGGATAAAAATGCGGAGTGGCAACGATCGTATCGACCCCGGCAGCCTTCGCAAAGGAAAGCTGTGAGAGGGAAGTTTTCAGGCTGTCGCTGCCATGGTCTGCACCGGGCAGGATATGCGCATGAAAATCGATACGCTCACTCATAGGCACCGTATTTCTCCGAGTAGCGGTAATAGTGATTGTTATAACCGTATTTGCCGTACCGATAGGTGTAATGGTGCTCGCCGCTGCCGTCGATGTCATTGAGCAGCAGACCGACGACACGGCCGTTCATTTGCTCCAGGGTACGCAGGGCAATATCGAGATCGCGGAAATGGTTGTTGCCGGACTGGATAACAAACAGGAAGCCTGTGACCTGTTCTGCCAGAACGGAGGCGTCTGTGACGATGTTAACAGGAGGCGTGTCAATGATGACATAGTCAAAATACTGACGGACGTACTCTAAAAGACGATCCATCTGCTCCGAGCCGAGCAGCTCTGCCGGGTTCGGAGGGATCTGACCGGAGGTCAGGAGATTGAGGTTTTCATAGGGCGTCTTGCGAAGGCGGATGCCGTTGGTCAGACCGGCGAGGATCTCACTCAGACCGTCCTTCATGTCAAAACCGAAATAGTTGTGGATGGTCGGACGGCGCATATCGGCGTCGATCAGGAGGACCTTTTTTTCTGCCATCGCAATCGAAATCGCAATGTTGACGGCATTGGTGGTCTTGCCGTCGTGCATCAGGGAGCTGGTGACGGCGAACACAGGGCAGGTCTCGCCCTTGGCTGCAAACATCAGCTTGGTTCTGACAGCGTTATAGGCTTCCTTGGTTGCAAAGGGGCTGTGCTCATTCAAAAGTGCAACATGGCGCGGATCGGAGGAATGCACGGTTTTTTTGTTCTTTTTCATTTCTTCTCATCCTCCGCTTTCCGCTTTACAGGTCTGACTTCGCTGGATTGCAGCTTGGGAATCGTACCGAAAATAGGAATATCGTAGCGCTTTTCCAGATCGTTTTCGTCCCAGATGGTGGTGTTGAAGGAGAAAATGATGATGATGACGAGGCAGGCAATTGCAAACCCGGCCAAAGCACCGAGAATCGTAGGTGTGACGTTGTCAACCTTGTTAGGGGCGGCACCCTGTGCCCAGTCAAGAACAGTCGCCTTACCGGCGAGGGTGACTTCCTGAATTGCGTTCGGGGCGATCTCACCGATCTTATTTGCGATGATCTCGGCATAGGAGCTGTTGGTAGAGATAACGGCAACGGTAAACTTTTCGGTTTCACCGCTTGCGGTCGTGCGAATCATTCCAAGGATCTGAGAGCCGGAAACCGGCACCTCGGGCGGCAGTGCTGCGGCGACCTGATCCATGACCTTGCGGCTCTTCAACACGGCAATGTAGGACTCAACAAGCTTGGAAGAGGTGACCAACTCGGAACTGGAAATATCTGTGTCATCCGAGGTACGGTTGGTGTTGGTTACGAAGAGTGTGATCTGTGCGGTGTAGGTCTGCACGGTGGTCGAATAGGAATAGATATAGGCACCCAATCCGCAGATGACTGCGGCAAGGATGATCCAAACGATACGGTGCTTCAGTTCAGCAAAAATATCGCGGATATTCAGTTCATTCTGTTTCACGGATAGACTCCTTTCGCGGCAGAGAAACTGTCAGAATTCGACAAAGTGTAATAAGTATATCATTTTAATCGTGGAAACGCAACAATTCATTTCGAAACCGGGGATTATTGCGCATTCGAACTGACAAGGTCACTCAGAAGAATGTTCCGGTAATTGACCTGACCCTTCTCGATGATCGGAGCGGTCTTTTTCTCAACCAGAGCGCCAAGACGCTCATCAACCAAGTCGGACGATGCGGTCTCAAACCAGCTTCTGGTTTCCAGGGTCTCGACGAAGTACATGATGTGATAGCCGTAATCGGTCTTCACAATGCCGGTGTCACCGTGCTTGCGGGTGCTGTCGAAGCACCAATCGTTGAAGGGCTCAACCATCTGTCCGGGAGAGACTTGATCGTAAAGACCGCCGTTGGTGTTGGAGCCGGGGTCGGTGGAGTGCTCGTTGGCAAGGGCGGCAAAGTTTTCCTCGGTGGGATCCTTCTGCCAAAGTGCATAGACTTCGTCTGCCTTTGCCTTTGCGGCTGCCCATGTTTCTTCGGAAATGGTATCGGGGGTGCCGTCTCCGTCAGAATCGACATCGGCGGTCACGTCAAACAGAATGTGACGGACGCTGACATTGTTGACCTTCAAAAGGCCGCTTTCTGCATATCTTTGGACGTTTTCATCGAAGTAGGCTTCGATTTCCGCATCTGTCGGCTGTACCTGGGCGGCAAGAACGTCATTGTAATAGCCGGAAGCAATGTAGCTGGTGGTAAGGTAGGTGCGATAATCGTCCAGGGTGACGCCCTTGCCGAACATACTGCCGATCAGCTCATCCACCGTGGTATAGCCGCGGCTTTCTGCTTCTTCTGAAAGACCTTCCTCCAAGGAGTCCAACGCTGTCTGCATATCATCGGGGAGCTGATAGCCATCCTCGAGTGCTGCAAGCTCCATAGCAACGTAGGCCTTGCAGGCGTCGGCTGCGGAGGTGATGAAGTACTGCTCCCAGCTCATCATGGGAGAGTTTTCGTCATTCTCGTCAAGCGGCGACATGGAATCCTGCTGGTCAAGCGGCAGTGTGGAGTCCAGACCGAAGAAGGATGCATAGGCACCGTAGGAGTTCATGAAGTTGTAATATTCCATCCAATAATAGATGTTGAACACGCCGTTGCTGACGGTGCGGTCGTCAATGCGGATAACGGGCGCTTCAAGCGCAGCGAGAGACAGCGCGTCCGTGGTGGAATAACAGGCTTTTTCCGTAATGGTCGATTCGCCGAAGCCGGATCCATCATAAGTGATGTCGCTGCCCGGCTTGGAATTCTTGCCTTGTTGTCCGGATTTCTCGGCGCCGAACCAGCCGAAGCATTTCCAACCGAGCAGAAGCAGCGCGGCGGCGATCAGAGTAACGGCAACGACCGAGAGGAACACAATAAGACCGGCCTTGGACTTCTTTTCTTCATTGCTGTTTTCGGGTGCGGGATTTTCGGCACCGCAGACAGGGCAGGTGCCATAATCCGCCATGGGGGACTGACAGTATTTACAGTTCATAGTATATCTCACTTTCTGTGTTAATTACGGGAAAAGACTTACTGTGAGGGCTGATTCAGCTCTACGAGTTCCGGATAAAAGAGGAAATTGCAGTTGTCAATGAGTTGTGTGGTCGTGCTGCGGAAGGTTTCGTACCGCAGGTCGGGCTCACAAAGAAGCTGCTGACGGTTGAGCATGTTAAAGGTGACGTAATAGACCAGAACATAACCGTCGTCTGTCGGGAGAAGAACGCAGTCACCCGGCTTACGGAGCTTTGAAAAGCACCAGCTGTCCACAGCGGGCTCCAGCAGCCCGGGATAAACGGCGGAATACAGCCCGTCTGTGCAGCCGTCATCTTCGTTGTAGACGGCGGCGAGCTTTGCAAAGGCTTCCTCCGTAGGGTCCTTCTGCCATTCGGTGTAGAACATTTCCGCCTGATCCTTTAACTGCTGCTCGCTGACACCGGGCTTAAGACGCAGGAAAATGCAGCGCAGAGAACAGGTGCCGGAGGTATCACCGTAGCCATCGAGATTCTCGTACTGCGAACGGTTTTTCTCCAGATAGGCGTCTGCCTGCGTGGGGGTAAAGACGAAGCTGTTGTAGAGATGATCCGTATACGCTGTGGCAAGACTCGTGCGGTAGAGGTAGTCACGGAAGAAATCTTCCGTGGCACCCTTGCCATAGCGTGATTCCAGATAAGCACCGAGCTCCAGGCCGACTTGCGAAGCCTGCTCGCAATGGGCTTGGATCTGTTCATCCATCTGTGCCTGATATTCCTCGGGCAGCGTGAAGCCTTCTGCTTCGGCAGCCTCAGAAAAAGCAATCGTCTGCTCGGCGGTGAGCATGGCCTGACGGATCAGATAATCCTGCCAGGACAGGCTGTCGTCATAGGGCTGCTCGGAAAGCGGCCTGGAAGTATCAAACGGTGGATGATCGACTTGATTCAGATAGTATAAGTATTCGCCCCAATAATAAAATGCAAACGCTTCGTTTGTCAAAGAACAGTTGTTGCTGGTGAGAACGACGGCGGGGCCGGCCTTTTTTTGCGGCTTTTTCATTCCGGGAAGTATCCGGACGATCACGACGATGAGGATGACTGCCAGGATCAGGAAGAGGCTCAAAAGCAAGATGAGCGGCCGCTTGCCGTTGGCTGATTTCGTTTTATCAGACAAAGATTTACTCCTTTTCGAGAACACCGAGCACACCGTCACGAGAAACATCCGTGATCCTGACCGGAAGCACCTGATTATGCAGAGCGTCGGCGCGGACAAAGACCTTGACGGAATTCATGGCGTGGCCTGTGAAATATTCCCCCTCCGGCTGTTCGAACAGAACCTGCTGCACGGTACCGAGCAGCTCTTTGCGGAAGGTTTCGGACAGCTCGGCGGCCAGCGTGATCGCGCGGGCAGAGCGCTCCTGCTTCACAGCGTTGGAAAGCTGCCCTTCCATGCGGTCGGCAAGCGTGCCGGGACGGCGGGAGTAAGGGAAGATGTGCATATCGGCAAATCGGCATTTTTGCAGGAAGGAAAGCGACTGCAAAAACTCCTCCTCCGTTTCGCCGGGGAAGGCGACGATCATATCTGTTGTGACGGCGCAGCCGGGAAAATAGTTCCGCAAAAGCGAAACGCTTTCAAAATATCTTGCCGTATCATAGCGGCGGTGCATCCGTTTTAAGACGGTGTCGCAGCCGCTCTGCATACTCAAATGGAAGTGCGGGCAGAGATTCTGAAAACCGCAGAGGGCTTTGCAGAATTCCTCATCGACCGTCCGCGGCTCCAAAGAGCCGATGCGGATGCGCACGGACGGAACTGCCGCACAAATTGCCGAAAGCAGGTCGCGCAGACTGCTGCCGTTTTTAAGATCCTGCCCCCAGGAGGCGATCTCAATGCCGGTGACGACGATCTCCCGGTAGCCCTCCTCGCAGAGCTTTTTTGCCTGCGCGACGGCCTCCGGCAGGGGAAGCGAGCGCACAGGGCCTCTGGAATAGGGAATGATGCAGTAGGAACAGAAGTTATTGCAGCCGTCCTGCACCTTGAGCATAGCGCGGGTACGAGTGACAAGACCGCCTGCCTCCAGCGGCTCAAAGCCGGTGCGCTTGCGCGCCTCGTCCACTTGAATACGCGCTTGCCGGTCGGCTAAGGCCTGAAGCATCAGGTCTAAAAACACCATGCGGTCAGAGGAACCGGAAATAACATCCGCGCCGAGCGAACGTACCTCCTCCGGGGACATCTGGCTGTAGCAGCCGCAGACACCGATGATGGCATCGGGTGCGGCCTTTCTTGCTCTGCGGATGACGTTGCGGTTCTTCTTGTCGGCAACTGCCGTGACGGTACAGGTGTTGATGATGTAGGCATCGCAGGCCTCATTAAAATCACAGACGGTATGTCCGAGACCAATCAGGCGATGCTCCATTGCCTGCGTTTCATATTGATTGACCTTGCAGCCAAGGGTATAAAAAGCAAATCTCATGTTATGGCTCCTGCCCGATTAAGAGCAGCTTTTCCTTGCGGGTAAGCTGCTTGATCTCCCACTCGCGGTGCATCGCCTGCTTTCGGTCGGAAAAGGTCTCGTAGTAGACAAGCTCCTGCATGGTGTGGGCTTTGGTGTATTTTGCGCCCCTGCGTCCTGCGTGGGCGGCCATTCGCTTGGATAAGTCGTTTGTCCAGCCGGTGTAGAGAGAGCCGTCTGCACAGCGGACGATGTAAACATAGTTTATCAGGTCACGCACAACGGCTTCAATGCAGACCGTCAGCGCCTTTGCGGTTTTCTCAAGCGGCAGGGAAAAG
>JAKSPM010000057.1 GCA_024404825.1 Clostridia bacterium | reverse complement strand
ATGGTTGCGGGAGAGGGATTTGAACCCCCGACCTCCGGGTTATGAGCCCGACGAGCTACCGAACTGCTCTATCCCGCGATATTCATTTGCCTTTCAGCCTGTCTATAATAGCACACAGGTCATGCGGTGTCAAGGCTTTTTTGCCGTGGGAATGCGACATTTTTGGCAGGCAGTCCAATTAGGATTTCTTTTTGCGTTTTTCGATATGAATCGTCGAGACGATCGCGTTCACCAAAACACCGACGAGCAGCGGAAGCTCTAACAACTGGATTTTTCTGTTCTGAAGAACGACAGACAAGTCCAAAATCAGGAAAACTACACTCAAAATGAGAAAGACAATTGCCGACTGTCTGTAATAAGGCTTTTTATCCATCTTTGCCCGGGCTTCCTTGGCAGCATAGATATAGGCGTTATTGAACAGAAAGCCTTTTTCGGCAAACTGGCAGACGCTGATAAACGCGCAGCCGCCTGCGATCAGGAAGCAAACGATTGCTGTAATGAGTTCTGCGTTCGTCATGTCAAGCCTCCGCTGTGCGCCAAATTTACTTTGGGAGGGTGATACGGCCGGTATTTGCCAAATGCTCAATCAAGAACTCGCAGCCCTCAACGACATCCTCATAGCAGACATCGAATTTTCTGGAATACCACGGGTCGGTAATATCACGCGGGACATCGGAGAAGTCCAAAAAGCGGACGACCTTTTCTTCGGGGTCGCCGCCGAGGACGCGGAGCATATTGGAGATGTTCCACTTGTCCATGCCGATGAAATAGTCATATTCGGGATAATCGGACTTTTTGAGCTGGGTAGCGCGATGATCGTCAAACGGGATCTCGTATTTATTCAGGGTGTCAACGATACGGCGATAGATGGGATTGTTCTCCTCTTCGTTCGAGGTGCCGGAAGAGTTGATGACAAACTGGTCGGCAATACCCCGATCACGCACCATTTTCTTGAAAACAAACTCTGCCAACGGCGAACGGCAAATGTTGCCGTGGCAAACGAACATAATTTTTACCATGCGAATTCCCTCTTTTTTGCCGGATTCTACTTGAAATATAGCACAAATAAGAACAAGAATCAACGATCTTTCAAAATTGCGACATCAACGGAAGCGGTTTTCCGAATTACAGCGTTTTGACATACAGGCGGTCTGTGCCACCTCCGTGGTTTACAATGTCTTTGACATAGGAATATCCGTACTTTTCATACAGCCCGATATGCTCGGACGGGAGATAGGTCTTTTCAAAGCCGACGGATCTGGCGTATTCGTTGGCAAATTCTATCAGCTGCCCGCTGATTCTGTGCCCGCGGTATTCTTCTTTACTGCTTGGTGTTGTATGTACCGCCCTGCTTCATGGCTGCGTTTACTGCGGCCTTGGCTCGTTTGTTGCCGAACTTCGGATCGTTTTGCTGCACATCCTTGAAGCCGTCGCATTCGCGGTCTGCCTTCTTCATGATCGCCGATGCGGTGAAATAGCCGCCGAGGAGCGCCAGGATCAGGATCAACACCGCAACGAAGCCGACGATTTTGCTTTTCACGTCGTCGGAATCATCGCTGTCACGATCCTTGCCGAAGAAGAAGCCGAAGACCTTGCCGATCGCACTCGGAGCATTGCGGGAAATCGTGACGGTGTTATGGATTTGTGCAAAGGAATCCCAACCGGCATTGAGGAAATAAGAGGTGGTTCTTTTCACAAATGCCCCTTTGGTGGTGAAACCCGTCACGAAAAAACCGGTGGGGAGGATCGTAAACAAGGAGAAAATGATCAGAAGCGAATGGTTGAGGTCTCTGAGCTGCGCAATCGTTTGCGGATTTGCATCGGAGCCGCGGAGGATCGCGTTGAAGATCAGCATCAGGACAAAATCATAAACCATTGTGAAGCCGGCGATTGCCAAAATATAGCCGCACAAGACATAGGCGCGGAATCCGCCCCTGATCTGCTTGGACTCCGTCCAATACATGCCGACATTGCGGGCATTAAGCCAGGAAAGTGCAAAATTGATACCGAGAACGAGGAGAATCAAAAAAGCGTCCATTTTTCGTTTCCTTTCTGTCCCGCGTTTTTTATCTCTGATGTGTCGTTGCCAGATCCATATCCTTGCGGAGGTTGGAGTCGGAGATCAGCTTTCTCGGGCAGACCTCGGCGCACAGGCCGCAGGAGACACACTTGGAATAGTCGATGGATGCCAGATTGTCCTTGACATGGATGGCATCGTTCGGGCAGACCTTTTCGCACTTCATACAGCCGATACAGCCGATATTGCAGCCTTTGATGGTGATTTTTCCCTTGGCGGTGGAGTTGCAGGCTACTACGATATCGGCACTGTACGGCACGGGAACGATAACATTTCGCGGGCAGACGCCTGCACAGGCCATGCAGCCGGTGCATTTGTCGGCATCGACCTTCGCCTTGCCATTTTCAATGTGCATGGCGCCGAACTTGCAGGCACTCACGCAGGTACCAAAGCCGAGGCAGCCGAACTGACACACAAGCGGTCCGTTGCCCGTTACCTTGGTCGCGGCGATACAGTCCTGAATGCCTTCATAGTCGCCTTTTATGACCGACTCATAGCCGCGGCATTTGACCATGGCGACCATGCGCTCGGTCTTTTCCGCTTCTACCCCCATGATTTTAGCCATCTTTCCGGCAGCGTCATCGCCGCCGGCAGCACACAGGCCGATTTTTGCCTTGCCGTCAATGACGGCCTGCGCATAGGCAGCGCAGCCGGAGAAGCCGCAGCCGCCGCAGTTTGCGCCGGGTAAGCTCTCGATCATCGGTTCTAAGCGGTCATCCGTCTGAACATGGAAGATGCGGGAGGCGATGGCTAAGACCACGCCAAACACAACGCCCATCGCACCGAGGACGAGTACCGCAAATAAAATGTTATTCATCGCGGCACCTCCTTAACCGATCTTGAGGCCGCTGAAGCCCATGAAGGCCAGCGCCAGAAGACCCGCCGAGATCAGGGCGATCGGGAAGCCCTTAAACGCCTTGGGGCAATCGCAGTTATCCACGCGCTCGCGCACAACGGAGAACAGGACGATCGCCAGCAGGAAGCCGAGGCCGCCGGTGAAGCCATAGACCACGGATTCGATAAAGGTGTAGGACTTCTGAATGTTCAACAGTGCCACGCCGAGGACGGCGCAGTTGGTCGTAATGAGCGGCAGATAGATGCCGAGCGCCTGATACAGTGCAGGTACACTCTTTTGCAGGAACATTTCAACTAACTGCACGAGGGCGGCGATCACGAGGATAAACGCGACCGTCTGCATATACTCTAAGTTCAGCGGAATGAGCAGGTATTTGTTGACCGCCCAGGTTGCCGCCGAGGCCAGCGCCATGACGAACGTAACGGCGAAACCCATACCGACAGCGGTATCGGACTTCTTGGAGACGCCCATGAACGGGCAGATGCCCAAAAACTGCGAGAAAATAAAGTTTTCAACGAGGATTGCGCCCAAGGCGATGGTAAAAAGCTTTGCGATCATTTTACCGCCTCCTTCTGTTCCAGGCGCTTGCCGAGCCACTGGCTGAATGCGATCAGGCAGCCGAGGGTCAAAAAGCCGCCGACCGGGAGGATCATTATGAGCGCCGGGCTTCCTTCGGGCAGGATTCGGATGCCGTCACCGTTGTTGATGAACGAGAAGCCGCCGGCAATCGTGCCGTTGCCGAGAAGCTCACGAATGAGGCACATGGCAATCAGCGCCACCGTGTAGCCAATGCCCTGGAAGATGCCGTCAAGCGTGGACTGCCAAACGGTGTGTTTTGAGGCAAAGGCCTCCGCACGACCTAAAATGATGCAGTTGACAACGATCAGCGGGATGAACACACCGAGGTTTTCAGAAAGCGCGGGCAGGAAGGCCTGCAAAAGCAGGTCAACCATCGTGACAAAGCCCGCGATGATGACAATATAGGCAGCAATGCGGATCTTATTGGGAATGACCTTCCGCAGGGCAGAAATGAAGATGTTGGAAAGGGTTAGAATGATCGTAACGGAGATGCCCATGCCGATGCCGTTAAACAGGCTTGTGGTGATGGCCATCGCGGAGCACATACCCAAAAGCTGCACTAACACGGGGTTTTTGCGCAGCAGACCGTCTTGGAATTGTGATTTCAGGCTCATTTCTGCACCCCCTCAACATAAGCTGTTGCGATTGAGACCGCTTTACAGATCGCACGGGAAGAAACGGTCGCGCCGGTCAGAGCGGCAATCTCGCCGCCGTCCTTTGTGACCTTGATCTCGCCGGATTTGTCGACGAATTGCGAGCGGAAGCTCTCCCCTTTTGCGCCGTTTGATGCGGCAACTGCGCCGAGGCCGGGAGTCTCGGAATGGGAAATGATCTGCACGCCCTGCACCGTACCGGAGGTGTCTACACCGACCATCAGGTCAATGATGCCCTGCGAGCCGCTGACTTCCAGCTCCAACGCGTAGCTATCGCCCACGCAGTAGATTGCTTTTATGCCGTTTTTCTCGTCAGCCTCTGTCAGCCTCCCCTTTTCGGGCTCACCGCTTGCGTCAGGCAGCACGAGCGAAATTGCTTCGCGGATCTTCTGATCCGTATTTTCCGTGATTTTTTCTTTTGTGATGTAATTGACTGCGCCGAGCAGACCCGCCACGATGGCGGTGATCAAAAGAAGGGTGATGCCGAGCTTTACGACATAGCCGAACGCTTTTTCTTTCATTTCGCGGCACCTTCTTTCTGCTTGACCTCACCGAAGCGCTTTTTGCGGCCGATGCGGTCAAAGATGCCGACACAGGCGTTCATCAGCAGAATGGCAAAGCTGACGCCCTCCGGGTAGGAGCCGAAATAGCGGATGAAGATCGTCAGTGCGCCGCAGCCGATGCCGAATAAGATCTGCCCCCAGTGGGTCACGGGAGAGGTAACATAGTCAGTCGCCATGAAGATGGCGGCGAGCATCACGCCGCCGGAGAGCCCCTGGAAGCCCATCGAGTACAGTCTGTCACAGCCGTTTTGCGGGAAAACAAAGGCAAGCAGGGCAACCGTGCCGATAAATGAAAGCGGAATCCGCACGGAGATCACTCTGCGGATGACGAGATACAGCCCGCCGATCAGCAACAGCATTGCCGAGACCTCGCCAATGCAGCCGCCGGTCTTGCCGAGGAAAAGGTCGAGCAGCTTTATGCTCTCTGCAGAGACTCCCTCGGCGAGCGGCGTTGCGGAGGTTGCTGCGTCAACGAGCTTGTTGGCTGTCCAGTTGGTCAGCGCAACCGGCCAGGAAATCAGCAAAAATGCTCTTGCGGCAAGCGCCGGATTCATAAAGTTCTGGCCGATACCGCCGAATAGCTGCTTGACGAAGATAATCGCAAAGGCATCGCCGATGATGAGGATCCAGATGGGTGTGGAAACCGGGAGAACAAATGCAATCAGAATGCCCGTGACAATGGCGGACAGGTCACCGACGGTGCAATCTAACTTCATGATCTTGCGGTAGCCCCACTCAAAAAAGACGCAGGCAGCGCAGGACACGAGCGTCAGCACAAGCGCACGCCAGCCGAAGAACACGACCCCGCCGACAAGCGCCGGAACGAGCGCAAGGATGACATCAAGCATGATGTTCCGCGTTGTTCTTTTGCCGCGGATATGCGGAGACGAAGAGACAGAAAGGGTTTTCACTTCACTCATTTTACCGCCTCCTTCTGTTTTTGCTGTTCGTTGCGGAGCTTTTGCTTTGCGCTGCGGAAGCTCTGTACGAGCGGGATCCCCGCAGGGCAGCCGTAGGCGCAGCAGCCGCATTCGATGCAGTCCATTATGTGCAGCTTGTCCAGTGCTTCCGTGTCGTTTTGCCGCTCTGCCTTATAGAGGTTCAGCGGCATCAGGTTCATCGGGCAAGTATCCACGCATCTGCCGCAGCGGATGCAATGGGGGTTCTTCTCTGCCACGCGGTCTTTTTGAGAGAAGACCGTCACAGCGTTGGTGCCCTTGATGACGGGAACGGACAGATCATACTGCGTAAAGCCCATCATCGGGCCGCCGCTCAGAACCTTATAGGCCGCTTCCTTCAGGCCGCAGCTGTCAATAAGCTCGCGGAAGCTCGTGCCGATGGGAACGAGGTAATTTTTCGGAGTTTCAATGGCGCGGCCGGTCACGGTAACGACACGGCGCACCAAGGGCAGGCCGTCATAGACGGCGTCACAGATGGCGGCGCAGGTGGCGCAGTTGAACACCGCGCAGCCGACAGCTGCGGGAAGCCCGCCGGGAGGCACCTGACGGCCGGTAATGGACTGGATCATCTGCTTTTCTGCGCCCTGCGGGTAGCGGGTATGTAACACGCAGAGCGTGATGTCGTCACCGATCGCTTTTTTCAGCGACGCGGCGGCTTCCGGCTTGTTATCCTCCATGCCGATGTAGGCATTCGAAAGGCCGAAAATCTTCATCACGACCCGCAAGCCCTTGATGATTTTTTCGGGCATTTCGCGCATCAGGCGGTCATCCGCCGTGATGTACGGCTCACATTCCGCCGCATTGACAATGACGGTATCGACCTTTTGAAGGCCGGACGAGAGCTTGGCGTGTGCCGGGAAGGTCGCGCCGCCCATGCCGGCGATGCCTGCTTCACGGATGATGTCCATGAGCTGCTCGGCAGAAAGGCTGTCAACATTTTCCCGCGGGGAAACGGAGGGATCGAGGGCATCTTCAAAGTCATTTTCAATCACGATGGCGAGCATATTAATGCCGTTCGTATGCGGCAAATCCTCGATCGCCTTGACGGTACCGGAAACGGAAGCATGCACAGGAACGCAAAGCCCCTGATTATCGCCGATCTTCTGGCCGAGGAGAACATGGTCACCCACCTTGACAAGGGGCTTGCAGGGCGCACCGATGTGCTGGCTCATGGGAATTGTTACGGTTTTTGGTGTGGGAAAAACGGTAATCGGAGCATCACAGGAAAGGTATTTCATATCCTTCGGATGGACGCCGCCGAAGAAGGAACGTGCCAAGTTGCATCACCTCATTGCTTTGCAGAATCTTAAAGTTATACAAAATAATTATACAATAAAAGCCGGCGGTTGTCTATCTTATTTCACAAAAAAGATGAAAAATCTGTTGGGAAATGTCGTCAATTCGCACAAGGGAGTTTGCGTGCAAAAAACGGATATTATATAACATTTACAGTTGCATTTCCCGCAAAATCGTGTATAATAAAGAAGAATTAAATACCTGCGAATCCGGCTGGAAATCATTTGACTGCCGGAGGAGGAAACTCTGGAGAATCTCATTTTTGAGTGCCGAAGGTGCAAGGCATACGCCGAATCTCTCAGGCAAAAGGACAGAGCTGTTTCCGCTTTGCGGAGGCTGTGTTGAGTGAGACCGGAGCCTGGTTTCACTCCTTTTTATTTCCCGCAGGCGCGAAAGGAACGAACAACATGAACGAAAAATTAGTCCCCACCATTGATTATGTACAGCAGATGGATGCCGAAATTGGTGAACTGATGGCACAGGAGCTGCACCGTCAGCGCCGCAACATCGAGCTGATCGCTTCGGAGAACTTCACCTCCCCTGCCGTCATGGCAGCTATGGGCTCCGTGCTCACCAACAAATACGCCGAGGGTCTGCCCGGCAAGCGCTATTACGGCGGCTGCGAGGTCGTTGACGAGATCGAACAAATTGCCATTGAACGCGCAAAAAAGCTCTTTGACGTGGAATTCGTCAACGTCCAGCCCCATTCCGGTGCGCAGGCAAACTTAGCGGCCTATCAGGCGATCCTGACCCCCGGCGATACCATCCTCGGCATGAGCCTTGCCAACGGCGGCCATCTGACCCACGGCAGCACCGCCAACCAGTCCGGCAAGATCTTCAATGCGCTTTCCTATGGCGTGAACGATGAAACAGGCTGCATCGACTATGATGAAGTCGATCGCATTGCCGCAGAATGTAAGCCCAAGGTAATTGTTGCCGGTGCATCGGCATATCCCCGCGCGATTGACTTTGAACGCTTTGCAGACATTGCTCACCGCAACGGCGCATATTTGATGGTCGATATGGCGCACATCGCAGGCCTCGTCGCAGGCGGCCAGCATATGAGCCCTGTCCCCTACGCTGACATCGTCACCACGACCACCCATAAGACTCTCCGCGGCCCGCGCGGCGGCATTATCATGACCAACCGTGAGGATCTGGCAAAGAAGCTCAACTCTGCTGTCTTCCCCGGCACGCAGGGCGGCCCCTTAATGCACGTAATCGCAGCCAAGGCTGTCTGCTTCCGCGAGGCTATGCAGCCCGAATTCAAGCAGTACGCCGCCAAGATCGTTGAAAACGCCAAGGTGCTGGCAGATGAGCTGATGAAAAAGGGCTTCGATATGGTCTCCGGCGGCACGGATAACCACCTGATGCTCGCTGACCTCCGCCCGCTGCATATTACCGGCAAGGAGCTGCAGAACCG
>JAKSPM010000056.1 GCA_024404825.1 Clostridia bacterium | reverse complement strand
AAAGCGCTGAACAGAAAGCTGTTCAGCGCTTTTTTGATAATTATTCAATGGGGAGCCAGTAGTAATTGCCGTAGATATCCGTCAGACGGTACATTGCGCTGAAATCCTCCACGCCGGTAAGCTTGAGGTTCTCCAGGGTGAAGCCCTCATCGGTGACCTTGAAGGCCTTTCCAAGCGTATAGCTGCTGTTGTAGTCGCCGTTCGGCGTGTAGAAATCGCAGATCAGCTGTATCGTGTCGCCGACGTTGATCGAGGTGTCGCCCTTAGCCTGAACATCAACGCCGTCGCCGTCATTATACATCGGATAGGCACCGGTGATGGCACCGTATTCGTTGTACTTATCGAAGACGACCTGCAAATTGACAAGCTCGCCGTTGAGTAGAGCAGGGATCCTGCCGATGGTGACCCAGGTGCCGTCTTCCTGCTCGGTATCGGAGATCATATAATATGCGCAGGCATGGCCGTTCAGGGTCAGCCAGGTGCCGTCGAAGTCAAGAATGAGGTCGCCGTCATCGTTATAGGCGACGGTGTTGTCCAAGCCGAGGTCAAGGTAGCCCTCGCCGTCATAGGCATACAGGCTCAATTCGACCGTTTCGATCAGTGCCCATTCCTCTTCGGTCAAGGCAAGGACCTTTTGGCCGTTCTTTTCGCTTGCGACGATGTGTGTCGGGTCAAGGCACTGATTTGCAATGCTTTCCGCGTTCTGCGCGATCAGGTCGGTATCGACCCAGTCAAGCTCTTCCGGCATGCTGCGTCCGGAGAAGCCGCTCAGCAGGCTGATAAGCGTTCCTGCATCCAGGCCGCCGGAGGGCTGGGAGGACTGCGAGCCGCCGCCGAAGAGGCTGCCGAGCATTCCGATCGGAGACGAGGAAGCAGGAGACGAGGAGGAAGACGAGGAGATCAAAGAGCCGAGCAGGCTGCCGAGATCCAGGCCGCCGGATGTGCCGGACTGGGAGGCAGACGATGCGATCTGTCCGCCGAAGCCGAGGCTTGCGAAGGACTTGATGCACTGGGTGTACTCATCCATGCATTCGGAGTAATCGCCCTCTTTGCCGATCTCATCATAGGATGCGATCGCATTCTTGACGGTCTTCGTGGTCTCATAGGGGAAGTACATGCTGATGCCGTAGCTGTTGGTGATAGTGGTCTGGTTATACTTGACGCAGCTCTTCAGTGCCTTTGCAAGAGCCTTTGCTTCCTTGGTATTAACGCGGGTCGCAAAGTCTACCAGGTCGATCTGATTGAGCTTACTCTTTGCGGCGAACTGGCGCGTGACCGCTCTTGCATCGGCAACCTGCTTGTAGTTGTCCGACTTGACCAGTTCATTTGTGGAAGCGGCAAAGTCGCGCAGCGCATCGGGGATGGTGCCGTCCAGCTCTGCCAGGTCAACCACGGAAAGCGTGACCTGTGCGTTGGGCTGTTGAGCGCAGCTTGCGCTGACAAAGTTGTCAATGATGGTTTTTGCCAGCTCGACGGTCGGCGTGGAGGTATCCTGGGAGAGCTGGTTGAGCCAGTTGGTGTAGTACCAGCCGGTGCCGGGCTCGGATTCCTCGGAGGCGATCATGTAGTCGGCGTAGCTGTTGCAGACAAGGTCGGTTTCCAGGGTTGCCATCAGGCAGGCATCGAAGCCGATGAAGTCAAATTTGCATTTGGCGTTCTTGAGTGCCGTGTTGATGTTGGCAAGGGTCATGGAGCCGGAATTCTTGTTCTTTTCGTCATAGCCAAAGCCGGTCAGAGAGCCGCCGCCGTGATCCCAGAGGATCAGCATATAGCGGTCTGCCGAGTAGTTCTTCGTGCAGTACTGGATGAACTTTGTCAGATTCTTGTGGTCGGTCATGGGGTTGTTGCCGAAGTCCTTTTCGACCGGGATCAGCTTGCCGTGCACGACCTTATAGATCTGATTGCAGGAGTTGGAAATGCCGGTGGTCTTCCACTTGCTGCAGCCGCCGGTCTCAACGATCAGGTTGACATTGTCGGCAATATTGGCGTTGGCCATTTCGGTCAGGTCGCTGGTCGCCATGCCGTACTTGGATTCCAGGTCGGTGCCGCACATATAGACCATGATCGTGACTGTGTCGCCGGTTTCGGGGGTGTAGTATCTGTCACGCGCCTTGCCGGAGACATTGGTGTCGATCGCCGTAGTGGAGGCGTTGTTGTTGGTATTGCCGTTGTTCGATACGCCGTCCCATGCCTGATGTGTCACGGACGAACCTGCGCCGCCGACGCTGCTGAGAACCGAGTTGCCACCGCCGCCGAAAAGACCAAGCTTCGGCAGAATGATGATCGCCAGAAGAATGATCGCGCCGAGGATCAGAATCGTCTTAAAGCTGAGCTTGGGAAGCGCACGCTGCGGGGCACCGTCAAATCCGTTGTCACGGTTTCCCTGACCGCCGTTCGGACGTCCGCCTGAGCCGACGGGACGCGAGCCGGTATCGACCTTTTTGCCCTTGCCGACGTTCGCCGAGCCGCTGCCGACTTTTTTCTCACGACCGTGAGGTCTGTTTTCTCTATCCATTTGCAAAACACCTTTTCCTTTATTCTGATAGGTTTAACATTTTTATGTACTGCCGTTAAAGCTTTGCGATCAGCGCAGCCTTATCCGCCTCCGGGATGAACGCGCCGGCGATAGCGTACTCGTCCATCTTGCGGAAGTCGTCGTCCGAGAACGAGAAGGTATCGCGCAGCAGATCATGCTCACGCTTCAGTGTGGTATCAGAGCAGGTCATGTTATCGGTGTTGACGCTAACGCGGATGCCTCTGCGGTAGAACTCCGCCATCGGATGCTCCTTGACATCCAGCACGATCTTGGTCTGAAGGTTGCTGATGACGCAGGCCTCAACGACTGTTCCGGTACGTTTCAGAAGCTCCATCACGCTCTCATCCTTGATGGCAGCACAGCCGTGGCCGACGCGCTTTGCGCCGAGCTCAATGGAGCGGCGGATGTTTTCAAAGTTGCCCGTTTCGCCTGCATGGAGTGTGAAAGGAATGTCCTCCTTCGCCGCCTGCAGATAGATGGGCGCATAGGTTTCCAGCGGGAACATACATTCGGCGCCTGCAAGGTCGATGCCGACGACGCCCTGACCTAAAAATTCTCTTGCAAGATCGAGGATCCGGCGGTTCACCGCGTCCTCGCTGCCGATCATGCCGCACAGAAGCACGCCTGCGCGGATGGTCGGATAATCACGTTCGGCCTGCTTGACGCCGCGGAGCACGCTTTTCACGACCGTTCTCTGGTCGAGGCCGCGATGGGTATGGAGCTGAGGTGCAAAGCGGATCTCGCAATACACAAGCCCCTGTCCTGCAAGCCGCTCCACGAGCTCATAGCTGGAGCGCTCCAAGGCATACTCGCTCTGCAGCACCTGCGTCGGCAGTTCAAATCGCTGCAAATATTCCACAAGGCTCTTACAATCCTCGGGGACACGCATCCGGTCGCGGATCACCTCTGCGGAAAGCTGTTCGCCGTTTTGTCTCAAAAGTTCGTCTACAACAGACTCTGAAAGGGAGCCGTCCAAATGTAAATGAAGGTCAACTTTACCCTGATACATCGTTTCTTTCTCCTTTGTTTCCGCTTACAGATCCTGCGACTGTGCAAGCTGGCGGTTTTTGTAGTTCTTGTTGTTGGTAACGTCCATGATAAGGGTCAGCTCGGGCGGCAGCTCGATCTCCGTCTCGGGCGAAGGCACCTTGATCTCCAGCAGCGCCCTGTCTTTGGAGAACGGATAGATGTCAATATCGAAATGCTGTCCCTTGTAGGACAGGGTGTAGCGGGTCTTGATAACGGGGCGCAGATGGGTATCGCACTCCATCAGATACTTGATATAGTGCTTCTCGGAGATCGGCTTTTCGGTCTCCCAACGCTGCGCCTCGGACTTGAAGCGTTTTTCGGTATAGAAGAACAGCGAATGGCCGCCGGAGGTCTGCTGCCGGACGATCCGTTCGACCTTGGGGTTTGTGGCCGTCAGGTAGGTCTGCATCATTTCGAAGGTCTCGGGATGATAGACCTCTTGCAGCTTCTCAAGGTCAGGCATCTTGATGAGGTACTTGTGTACGGTGGTCAGCGGCTCGGGTTCGCCGACGATCCGGGATATCTCGGCAAGTGCGCGGTTGATCTTCTTTTCAAAGTCGGTGGAGTTGTCGATGACAGTGAGCTTTTTATGACGGCTCCAGGCTTTTAATGTGCGGTCATCCATGTCTCTGGCGTATTCCAGAGATTCCGTTCTTGCATCGTTGCCGAAGTTGTAGGCGAATTCTGCGCCCTTGGCACAGGTGACAAGGTGGAGTACCGCGTCATATTTGCCGAGCACCTCTTCCTCGGTCAGGCCGAACTTTGCGATCGTTGCCGCAAATTCCTGATCGGAGATGTAGGCCTTGTCGTCCATGAGCGCGCGGTCGTAGATAATGAGGACGTTTTCATCCGGGATCATCTCAGCACATTTGACGGCCAGCTTTTCCTTGTGAAGCTGATCGGCGATAACGAAGTCCTGAAAATCCAGCATCGAAACGCAGTTGTCAAACGGCTTGATGCCGAAGCCGGAGATCAGCTCGGTCGCGGTTTCCGGGATGGTCAGCACGCGCCAGCCGTCGTCACGCTTGAATTCCTTGAGGATGCGGCTCGTGAGAGTCGTTTTGCCTGCGGCGGGGCCGCCGGTGAGGACGATCTTGATGATTCTTTTTGCCATCTTATTTCTCCTTTACAGGGGTTTATAAATCTTTTTATCCAACGCGAAAATGCGGTCGGAGAAGGTGCCGGAGTCCATTTTTTCAAGGGTTTCGCGGTAAATTTCCATACGGCTGTCAATGCAGTCGATATAGTACAAAAGCTCTGCCTCCGCACACTTCGGCACAACTGCCGCGCCGAATTCCGGCTCACCGTGATGCGACAGGAGCATATGCTGCAAAAGAACAGCCTTTTCTTCGCAGACGCCCTGCTCCTGGCAGACGCGTGCGACCTCCTGCGCACCCATGACAAGGTGGCCGAGCATCTGGCCGGAGAAGGAATATTCCGTCACAAGTCCGAGGTCGGAGGTGGCAAATTCTTTGAGCTTGGCGACATCGTGCAAAATGGTGCCGGCAAGCAGCAGATCGCGGTTTAATACCTGCTCATAGCGGGAGGCAAGGAAGGCTGCGGTATCAGCCATATAGACCGTGTGCATCAAAAGGCCGTGCAGGAAGCTGTGATGGACGGTCTTTGCGGCGGGGATAGTCTCGAATTTTGTGCGGTTGCGCTCCAAAACCTCCCGGCAGACGGCGCGGTAATCGGCGTCCTGCATGGAGTCGATATAGCCGAACAGCCGCGCCATTGCCTCGTCTGCGGCAATGGGAGCGGACGGGATCAGCTCCGACAGGGAGAATAAATCGCCCTGCTGCGCCTCGCGGATGCGGTAGATATTGAGCTGCTTGGTACCCTTGTATTCCGTGACCTGGGCGCGAAGCTTAATGACCTTCCCCTCGTCGGCGGAGGTCAGCGGGCCTGCATAGTCCCAAACCTTGGCATCGACGGTGTCGGAGTTGTCGCACACCGTACAGCTTAAATAGGGCTTGCCGTTATTTGCTTTTTTGAGGGCGGCGGATTTCAGGAGGTAAAAGCCCTCCACATCGTCGCCGATATTCAGATCGATCAGTTTCAAGATTTTTTCCTCCGATCCTTTTTGCGCCACAGGCTGCCGAAAAACAGTGCCGCGCAGGAAATCGCCCCGAAAATCAGGGCAAAGTACCAGATGCTGCCGCCGTAAAACAGCAAAATCGCCGCCTCTGAGAAGGCCGTGACCCCGACCGGCCAAAGCCAGTGGAAGCCGCAAAACAGCCCGGTCAGCCAGCCGATCAGAAACACGAGGCAGGGCAAAAAGCCGAACAGCAGCATGGACAAAATGTATTCATTCGGGTCCTCCGCCGCCGGCAGAACAAACAGCACTGCAAGCTGCAGGGCGGCAAAGCCCGCATAGAGCAGAATCTTCTTTTTCTTCATATCAGTATTGCGCGATCAGCCCGGCAAACGCACCGATATCGGTATACCGTGAGACATAGTGCCGCGGGATCTGATAGAGGTCGGAGCCCGTGGTGTAGCGGCCGCCGTTCATGATGATGCCGAAGGAATAATACTCCGCCGCGACCTCGCGGGTGATGGAGGAATTATAGCCGGTGGGATAGCACAGCACATAGGGCAGCTTCCCGGTCAGCCGGAGGATCTCCAGCCGGGACTGCTCCAGCTCATAGACGGTATCGTCATAGCCCAGCATATCCAGATCGGGGTGGGTCATCGTGTGGCTCTCAATATCGACCAGGCCGGAATCCGACAGCTCGCGAACCTGCTCGGCGGTCATTTTGTGGGTCTTGCCGATGGCGGTGGAAATAACGAAGATCGTCGCCTTGCAGTTATATTTCTTGAGAAGAGGGAAGAGATATTCGTAATTGTCATCGTAGCCGTCGTCAAAGGTGAGAAGGACGGGCTTTTCGATCTCGTCGATATGCGGAAGGTCTGAAAACCAGATGGTCGTATAGCCGTTGTCGTTGAGGTACTGAAGCTGCGCTTCCATGCTGGACGGAGAGACAAACAGCTCCTCGATCCCCCAGCAGTCGTCGCTGACGGCATGGTACATCAGGATGGGCACACTGCAGCCGTCGGGGATCTGCGAAACGTCGGGCAGATTCGTGTAGTACAGGTGCGCCTGCTCGGCATCGTCAAACTCGGTGTAGCCGAGCGCGGTATAGTATGCACGCAGAGGCAGATACCAGCGTTCCCCGTCATATAAGGGGCAGGCCTGTGCATCCGTCGCGGTGCCGTCAACGCTGATCGACATACTTTCATTGTCGAAGGTCAGCGTCCTTTCGCCGCAGAAGGTGCCGTAAAAGACCGTGCTGCCGCGGTCGGTCTGCGCAAGGCTGCCGTCATGGGTGGTCTTGACATCGGCTGCATCCGGGCAGAAATAAAGCACATTTGCGGCCTCATAGACTTCCTCGACGCTCACGCCGTCGATCGTAACGGCCCTGCTGCTCACAGCAGGGGCCTCGTCATAAACAAGCGGCGGCTGCGTCTCGACAGGAACGGTTTCTGTGGGAATCGTTCCCTGATTCTCGGATGTCCCGATCACAGGCTTTTCGGACGCCTGCTTGCAGGCACAAAGGCAGCCGAGCAGCAGAATCTGCACAAGCAGTAAACAAATCAGGCGATATTTCATTGGAAGTCCTCCATTCATTTCAAAAGGGTACAGCTTTCTGAATACATTATATCAAATTCTTTCCGCAATTGCAAGCGAGAGCCGCATATTCCGCTCCCTGCGCACATAGGCTTGTACTACCAAAAACAGGAGGGTGAGAAGATGAGAAAACGGATACTCGGTGCCCTGCTCTGCCTCGCGATGTTGATCGGCCTGCTGCCGCTGCAGGCGGGTGCAGAGCTGCCGGAGGTGGATGCACCTGCGGCGATCCTGATGGACGCCGCGACCGGAACGGTCTTATTTGAGAAAAACGCGGACGACCCGCTGCCGCTTGCAAGCGTGACAAAGGTCATGACGCTGCTTCTGGTCATGGAAGCACTGAATTCCGGTAAAATCAGCATGGACGATATGGTCACGGCATCGGATTTTGCCTGCTCCAAGGGCGGCAGTCAGGTCTATTTGGAGCCGGGCGAGCAGATGAGCATGGACGAGATGCTTAAGTCGGTGGTCGTCGCATCTGCCAACGACTGTGCAACGGCACTTGCAGAGCATGTGGCAGGCAGCGAATCGGCCTTTGTGGAGCTGATGAACAAGCGGGCAGGCGAGCTCGGCATGATTAACACCCACTTCATCAACTGCACGGGGCTTGACGACGAGGAGGAGGCACGCGAGCACCTCTCCACTGCCCGCGATATTGCGATCATGTCCCGGGAGCTTCTAAAGCACGACACCATCCGCAATTATACGACCATTTGGATGGATACAGTGCGCGGCGGCGAATTCGGCCTGTCAAACACCAATAAGCTCGTCCGCTTCTACGAGGGCGCAACAGGACTCAAAACCGGCTATACCTCCCACGCGGGGCATTGCCTGTCCGCCTCCGCCAAGCGGGACGGGATTGAGCTGATCGCTGTTGTCCTGCATTGCGAAAGCTCCACCCAGCGGTTTGAAACGGCAAAACAGCTCCTAAACTACGGCTTTGCAAATTACGCCCTTGTCACGCCCGATCTGGATAAGTCCCCCGCTCCGGTCAGAGTCAAGCTCGGACAGGCACCATCCGTACAGGCCGTTTTAGAGGATGCAGCGCCCATCCTGATCGACAAAGGCTTGCAGGCACAGGTGACGCGGAAGGTCACGATTGAGTCGAGCATCACCGCGCCCGTAAAGGCCGGGCAGAAGCTTGGCCTGCTGACGATCTGCGCAGGGGATCAGGTTTTGGCCGAGATCCCGCTCGTAGCGAAAAAGAACGTGGAAAAACGCACCTGGTGGCAATTGACCGTCGGCTACCTGAAAGCCTACTGCTTCGGATAGGCAAAGAATGATTGTTTCGCGAACCAACCGTAGGGCACGGTCTTGACCGTGCCGCTCGCGCGCAGCGCATATCGAATCCGGAGATATATCGAGTGCGTAGCATATATCACGCAAAGCGTATATCAAAACTTCTTTCGGCGCTATCCCGGATGCTGCGCCCTGCGGCTCAAAAGGACGGTAAATTTCTGTTTA
>JAKSPM010000055.1 GCA_024404825.1 Clostridia bacterium | reverse complement strand
GGCAGATGCCGAAGGCGTTTTGAGGTCTTTCCTTATTCGTTCGGAAGCTCTTTCAAGCAGGCGGCGCAGATTCTTTTCCCCTTAAAATCAAGCAGGCGTTCCGTATTGCCGCAGAAAACACAGCAGGGCGCAAACTTTCTTAAAATAATATTCTGCCCGTCTACAAGGATTTCCAGTGCGTCCTTTTCCCCGATCTCCAAGGTGCGTCGCAATTCGATCGGTAATACGATCCGCCCGAGCTCATCCACCTTTCGGATGATTCCCGTCCCTTTCATAAGCTCTCCTTTCCCCGAATCGGTGCCATAGCACCGAATAACGTAAGCCGCAAGGCTTTTTTCTCTCTCTGACTACTACTATAGTACTTTGTGACGATTTGTCAAGTAAAAATGCAAATTCAAGAGGTTTTTGTGCGACATTTGTCCAACGAAGCGCAAAAAAGTTTCCAAAAAACGGAAAAGTGCACGCTCAGAACACATTGTATCAAAAGCGTCGGCCGCATATTTGCTTTCTGCCTATCATAAGATGAAACAAAATCGGGACAGCCTGTCCCGCTGCGTCTGGAGGTGATCGCATGGCGATCTCGGTGATCTGGTGCGGAATGCTGCTGCTCGGTATCGCGTTTTCATTGGTCTGCGGCAGGCACGGTTTAAGCACTGCCCTGCTCAAAGGCAGTGCAAACGCCGTAACGCTGATCGTCTCCGTTGCAGGAAGCCTCGTGCTGTGGAGCGGGCTTGGAAAACTGCTTTCCGGAAGCGGCCTGCAAAAAAAGCTGGAACGGCTCTTCCGTCCCCTGCTCGGCAGGCTGTTTCCCGATGCCTCAAAAAGTCCTGCCGCCTTCGGCCCTCTTTGCGCCAATGTCTGTGCAAATCTCCTCGGGCTGGGCAACGCGGCAACCCCTTTCGGCGTCGCCGCCGTCAAAGCTATGGCAAAGGGTACACGCGCCACAGATGAGCAGTGCCGTTTCATCGTTCTCAATACCGCCTCCGTGCAGCTGATCCCGACGACCGTTTGCGCTCTGCGTGCCTCCTGCGGGGCTGCTGCGCCCCTGTCTATCCTTCCGGCGGTCTGGCTAACCTCCGCCCTGTCTGTCACTGTCGGGCTTCTCGCCTGCCGGATCTTGCGCCGATGGCTGTAGTTACGGATTATTTTCTGCCGCTGCTGCTGCTTTTTGCGGCACTTCTCTGCCTGCGAAAGCATGAGGATCCCTATGCACTGATGCTCGACGGCGGAAAGGACGGCTTGCTTTTGACCGTATCGATCCTGCCGCCGCTTGTTGTACTGCTGTCCGCATTTGAACTTCTGCGTTCCTCCGGCGCGTTGGAGGCGCTGACAACTATTTTGCGGCCAGCGACCGATATGCTCGGGATCCCCGCCGAGGTAGTGCCTTTGATGCTGATTCGTCCGCTCTCCGGAAGCGCGGCACTTGCTGTCGGTGCAGATCTGATGGCATTCTACGGCCCGGATTCCCGGATTGGGCTGTGCAGCGCGGTTTTGCTCGGCAGCACCGAAACAACATTTTACACCATCTCGGTTTATTTCGGCGCAGCAGGTATCCGAAAAACGCGCTATGCGCTCCCTGCCGCCTTGCTTGCCGATCTGACCGGTTTTTTTATCGCCTGTCTCACAGCGCGATTTTTTGGATAAAAAAGGGGCTGTAAAAAACAGTTCACATAGTCATGACCTCCGGCTAAGCCGGAGGCTTGATTTGGCCCTATAAGGGTCTTTTACCGGCAGGCATCTAAAGATGCACTGAAAATTCTTTCTTGTGCATCAAATGCCCCGCCGCCCGTAAACGGGCAAATCTCCTTTTTCATCGAGTCTGTACGAACTTGCTAGAATGTTGTTATTGACTCGCTTCGCTCGATGCTTGAAGCTAAAGTTTTTTGCAGGACCCCTCCTCCGGCATTGCCGGGGGTTTCCGGAATCAAATAAACGAAAACAACGGTGAGCCACGAGTTGAGACTCACCGTCATTTTTTCGGGCTGTTTTTTACAGCTCCCTTTTTGTTGAAAGCATTCTCTTTCTCAGTTCCTTCGGAAAAGGTTGAACTCCTCGTTGTCGATCGCGATACTGTTTCCGTCTGCTAACAGCACAATGAAATGCTGCTCTCCCGTATCTGCGTTCAGGTAGGCAGAGTCTGTGGAAATGACGCTGATCGTTCCGCTTTCCCGGAAATAGTATTTGCCCTCAAACGCGTCCAGACTGTATATCTCATATCATCCGTCTGCATGGAAATGATATTCCGCCCAGTCGGCAAGTGCCCAGGTTCCTTCGATCTTCAAAATCAACTCGTCTGTTTCCGGCGAAGCCGAAATCTTCTGCAAATAACCGGGGACATAGAACATTGCAGCATCATCTTCCGGTTGCCCCCGTTCGTCATATTCCTGCACATAGTCGATTTCATAAAGGAAGAATTCATCCTTGTCGAGCAGCTGCATTGCCTCCTGATACCGCGATTCATACTGGCAGTCCGGCTGCCATGACGGAGAGAGATAGGTCAGTGTCCGTGCATGCTTTCCGTCGAAGAGCATGATGACTTTTTCGTCGGAAAGCTCAAAGGTGCCGGTACAGGCAACCTCATCTAAGAGCTGCATTGTTGCAGGTTCGATATAGAATTCCGTGAAGGTGCCGTCTGCGTGGAACTCCACTGCCGTCGGACATTGAAAGTTTGTATAGAACAGATCACTTGTCAGCCATTCAAGGGTCAGCCCGGCCGCAGGCTCACTTGCAGCGGTCACTTCGGTGTCCGAGGTGTCCTCTGTGGAGGTGACGGCGGGAGTTGCCGTAGCCTGCGCGGCATCGGTATCCGATGTCGGCAGCTCGCAGCCGCAGAGCAGCAGCGCGCACAGAAGCAGAAGCGCGATCAGACGGGCAAATGCGTGATGGTTTTTCATAGGTCATCCCTCCGATAGTTTTTCTTGATTTTTCCATTTTTAACTATAGCAAATTTTCTGCACAAATGCAAGCACCGACAGGCTGCGGCAGGGTGCAAAAACGTGCAGACCCCCGCGGGGAATTGCCCTGCGAGGATTCGTGTTATGCGTCAAAACACCTCAGCTGAATTTTACGACCAGTGCGTCGAAGGACATGCCCTGATCGGCATTGTCTTCATCGACATTGCCATCAATGCTTGCAAGGAACTGCACGGATGTCGGCGGTAGCATCTCGACTGCTGCAGATGCATCAATCCCGACGGTGCCGTTTCCGTCATCAGTTGCTGACACCGCAAAAAACGGATGTGCCCGGCACATCCGTTTTTTGTTTAAATCTTTTTAAGGATTTTTTTGCATTTTTCGCGGTATTCATCGTCGTCCAAAATGCCGCTTTCATGGAGCTTTTGTACCTGCTGCAAAAGCGCAAGCGTCTGCTCCGAGGTGACCTGCTGCGGTTCCTGTTGAACGGGCATCTGCGGCACGGGAGCCTGCTGCACAGGCACAGCCGGAGCTTCCCACGCAGGCACTTCCTCACGAAGCGGCGGCAGATCCCGGTTCGGCACTTCCACGCTGCTGTATATTGGCGTTTCCGCCGGTGCAGGCTCGACAGGCTGAGCTGCAGTTTCTTCGGTCATTTTCTTTGCCTTGAGGGCAGTGTTCCATTCTAAGGTCAACGCACACAGCGCCACTGCCATACAGCCGCTGAGATAATAGACCGTTCCGGAAAGATCGGCCACACCGTCACGGTAGAAGCCGCCGGTTTGCAGCACAGTAAAAACAAGGCTGAGCAGGCCGAGTGCCATTGCCGTGAGCGTCAGAAAAACATTATTTTTGAACAGATTACAGACCGTAAGAAGCGTCACGAGGAAGATCACAAGAGAGAACGCGAGGTCAATATGAGCCATGGAGATCACATAGAAGTTCTCACGCTCGACCGTAACGGTCAGATACAGGTCAGCAACATAGCGGCAAAGGCTGAACACAAGCAGCGCGCCTGCCGCAACCAGAAGATTTCTCGGCTTCAAGCCGAGGCAGAACGTCAGGCAAACGGCGAGCACGATCACCGCGCACGCAACGGGCAGAAGTGCGGAAACCGCCTTAGCGGCTCTTCCCGCATCTTCAAAGCGAAGCTGAAGCCACTGCAGCTGAAACTGATCGTGCAGGCTGACGCAGACAACTGCGCAGAAAAGCATCACCAGAGCAAACACAAGTGCCAGGAACGCATAGATACTGCTTTTTCGGGTTTGACATTTCGACTTCACGGCATTTCCCTCCAAATTTTGATATTAAAGCTCTTGCGGGCAAAAGGCCGCAGGGTCAAGTGCATCGGACAGCTCCAGCAGGCCATGATGGATCCCGCCGGAATAATCAAACACCGGAATCACGCTGTGTGCCTGCGTTTCCTGCCCGGAAACAGGCACGGAAAGAACGGCCGTGGTACCGCCCTCTTTTTTAGAGGTCAGCAGTACACTGCCGCCATGAAGCTCTGCACAGGCGCGGACGATGGAAAGGCCGAAGCCGAGGCCGTCTTTCGCATCCTCCAGTCCGATGCGCTCGGTATCGTGGGAGAACACACTGCCATGCGAGCCTTGCACACCGTCCGCCTCATCGGAAACGGACAAAATGAGCTGCGCTCTGCTGCGCCGTGCCTCCAATGAAACCGTACTGCCCTCCGGGGCATGAAGCAACGAATTGGACAACAGATTCCATATCGCGCGTTCCAATTTTTCAAGGTCAGCGTCACCGACAAACGGTGCCGTCAGCCCGGAATAACAGAAGCGGATCGAGGTATAGGAAAACAGGTCTTCCGCCTGCATGGCAAGCCTATCGAGCCATTCGCACAGGTCTGTTTTCTCACAGGAAAGCTGCCATGTTCCTTTCTTTATGCGGCTGCCTGCGTTGAGCTGCGAGGCGAGGCGAAGCAGGCGGTGGATATTGCGCTGTGCCTGCCCTGCGTTGTACGTCGTCTGCTCCGATTTCGGGAGCGACGGATAGAGCTTTTCCAGTGCCATCATCAGCTCGCCCAAAGGCTTGCGAAGCTCACCGGAAATAATATCCAAATAGTCTGCTGAAACGGAAGGCGTCTGTTCCGGCGCGATCTGGCACAAAAGCCCGCCGCCAAACGTCTTGCAGCTGAGTGTCCGCATCCTGCCCGCAAGCTCGGTGCTGAACACGTGATCCTGCCCTGCATCCAGGGCGGCGATCGTTTCATTCACCGCGTCTTCACACAGCAGCGGTTCCGCAGCAGCGTTTCTGCAAAGGATGCTTCCGTTTTTCACAAAGAAAGCAGGCACGTCCAAAAGGGCAAGCAGTTCTGTGAGTTTGTTCCGGTCGGTATTGTCCATCTGTGTGCCTCCTTTCTGATTTTTGTCAAATTTTGTCGAAATCTCTATTACAGTATAAGACTGTCGTGCAAAAAATGCAAGACTTTCGACCAAAACCGTCTGTACGCGCCCCCGGCAGCTTACATGAGCGGGGCAAAAATACGCAGGAACGCACGGATTGGCTTTATATACCAGCGTTGATTGTGACATTCGGCCAGGCTGATTCCCCGGCAGACGCGGAATGTCTCGTCAAAGTCCTGCCGGAGGCTTCGGGTGCAGTCAGCGTCACACAAAAAAACGCCGTTTTCAAAGTGGAGGTACATGCTGCGAAAATCGAGGTTGACCGTGCCGACCACCGCTAAGTTGTCATCGACCAGCATGGTCTTGGAATGGACAAACCCCGGCTGATATTCAAAAATTTTGCACCCTGCCTCCAAAAGGCGGACGTAATTTGCCCGCGTCGTCACATGGACATAGCTCTTATCGCCGATGGCCGGCGTGATGATCCGCACATCCACGCCGGATTTGGAAGCGATCGACAGGGCATCCGACACCGTGTCATCAATGATGAGATAAGGCGTCATGACCCAGACCCGCGTCTTTGCACGGTTGATTAGATTCAAAAACGTGTTGCGGCTAACCGTTTCAAAGGCCAAAGGCGAATCGACGAACGGCTGCACATAACCGTGGTAGTCTGTACTGTCGGGAAGCTCGGGTTCAACGTCCATGCCCTCGGCGCCCGTGATATGATTCCACATCGAGTAGAACATCACGGTCATTGACCACACGGCATCACCGGCAAGCATCAGGCCGCAGTCCTTCCAGTGCCCTACGTGGCGGTCATGCTCGTTGATGTATTCATCGGCGTGGTTAATGCCGCCGGTAAAGGCCGTCACACCGTCGATAATCATCAGCTTGCGGTGGTCGCGGTTATTGAGCCGCGAGGAAAGGATCGGAACAAAGGGGTTGAAGATCGCGACTTGAAAGCCCTTGTCCTCCAGCATTTTCTGATAGCCCTTCGGAAGCTTTTCGATACAGCCGAAGTCATCCCAAATCAGGCGCACATCCACGCCCTCTTTGATCTTCTGCTCCAGGATTTCTACGATGGTGTCCCACATCCTGCCGGGGCATATGATGAAATACTCCAGATAAACAGAGGTCTTTGCCCTTTTCAGCGCCTCCAGCATTGCCTCCCAGCAGGCCTCGCCGGAGGAAAAATAACGGGTGGCGGTATTGCTGTAGACCGGGAAGCACAGGTCTGTCAGATAGCGGCTCGGCATCGCGCCGTCCGGAAATTTCTGCTTCAGCCTTTCGCTGACGGTCACATCCTGCCGCAGAAAGGTGTGCAGGGTATCGTCCATGTGCTTCATTTTCCGCTTCAGGCGGGCGGAGAGGCGGTTGCCGCCGAAGATCAGGTACAGCACAAGGCCGAACACCGGGATGGCAAGCACCGGAATGATCCATGCGAGCTTGTAGGAAATATTGGTCTTGTCAGAGAGAATGAACAGCACAACTGCCCAGGAGAGCATCGTGATGCTGAACGAGATCCAAGGGCTGAGATTGCTGACCCAGCGTGCACAGGCAAGGATCACCGCAAGCTGTGCGAGCAGGCCGAGCGTTACAAGGCCGATCCGATGAAACAACAGCTTCCAAATCTTACGCACTTTCTCTCCTCCCTTCTGTTTTTATTGTACCACAAATCACAGAAAAACCCAACGCTCCTTGAATTTTTTTCCGATTCGGCTTCTAGAGCGGAAAAATGTGTACTTTTTGCAAAAAAATCAAGTATTTCCGAAAAAAAGTATTGTCAATCCAAAAAAATGGGTATATAATCAAACGGTATGCGGCCTATGGAGAAATCTCCCGTCCACCGCAACAACCACACGCAAGGAAGTGTACTATGGCAAACGCAAAAAGTACCAAGAACACTGAGGAAACAATGGCTTCCCTGACCGCGCTCATCAACAAGGGACGGAAAGACGGCACCATTTTATCCAGCGAGCTGATGGCTGCACTGGAAAAGGTGGACTGCTCCGTTGAAAAGATTGAACAGATTTATGAGACGTTTGAGTCTATGGGAATCCAAATTGTCGGCAATGAGCTCGAGCTCGACGTTGATGCCGATCTGAGCCTTGACGACACCCTGCTTGACGAGCCCGAGGAGGAACTCCTTGATCCCGTGGAGCTGGCCGCGGAGTATAACCTTGACGATCCCGTGAGAATGTACCTCAAGGAAATCGGTCAGGTCAGACTGCTCACTGCGGAAGAAGAAATCGAACTGGCACAGAAGGTCTCCGAAGGAGATCAGGAAGCAAAGAACAAGCTGACCGAGGCGAACCTCCGTCTCGTTGTCTCCATCGCAAAAAAATATTCCGGCCGCGGGCTTCATATTCTTGACCTCATTCAGGAGGGCAACACCGGCCTGATCCGCGCAGTGGATAAGTTCGACTACACAAAGGGAAACAAGTTCTCTACATATGCCACCTGGTGGATCCGTCAGGCCATCACCCGTGCCATCGCCGATCAGGCAAGGACCATCCGTGTCCCCGTGCATATGGTCGAGGTCATCAACAAGGCGACCCGCTGCAACCGCAAGCTCGTTCAGGAGCTCGGCCGTGAGCCGACCCTTCAGGAAATCGCAGATGAGCTGAATCTCCCGATTGAAAAGATCATTGAAGCCAACCGCACCGCAGCTGATACGCTCTCCCTCGACACCCCTGTCGGTGACGAAGAGGACACCACCATCGGCTCCTTCGTAGAAGACGACAACACCCCCGGCCCGGCAGACGCCACCTCCAACACCCTGCTTGCAGAGGCACTCAGCGAGATTCTCGGCACCCTGACCGACCGCGAGGCAGACGTGCTCCGGATGCGTTTCGGTATGTATGACGGCAGAACGCATACACTCGAAGAGGTTGGGCAGATCTTCGGCGTCACCCGTGAGAGAATTCGCCAGATCGAGAACAAGGCCATCCGCAAGCTCCGCCACCCGTCGAGAGCAAAGAAAATCAAAGATTTTTACTGCTAAATTAAAAGAGGCTGTTTTTACAGCCTCTTTTTCTTAATTCTGGTTGAAAGCACTGCATCCAGGGAGCAGTAAACAATATACGATCGTTATTTTGAGATCGTAGGGCGCGATGCCCCCACCGCGCCGAAAATGTTGTGCTTTTTGAGCGGCGGGGTGAGGGCAGACCGAAGAGAGGAACGAACGGAAGCCTCCCTTGCGGACCCCGCCCTACAATTCGTGCGCTAAACAGAAATTTTTATACGGTAGGGGCGCACCTGTGTGTGCGCCCGCTTGTACGATAATCGGGTGCATACATTGCCGCGCATCAGGGATTCTGCGCCCTACGATTCGGGCGCACACACAGGTGCGTCCCTACAGCGCGAAACTATCGTTTATGATGAAAATGTATCTTGCCCCCGGCGGGATAATAGGATATACTGATACCGGAACTATTATGAAAAACGGAGGAAAACAGAATGGATCTCAATGTGGATGTCTTTTCACAGTTTGACAAGCAATGGGCGCT
>JAKSPM010000054.1 GCA_024404825.1 Clostridia bacterium | reverse complement strand
AAATGTCATTCCGGTTTCAACCCCGGAATGACATTTTTTGTTTTCTAGTGATCTCTGTTACACAGGGCATCGGCTAAAGCGCGTAAGCTCTCTGCTTCTTCTGCGAAGGGATCCAATGCCGCCTTTGCCTTTTGCGTATATTCCGCAACCATCTCATGACACCTTTGCAGCCCGAACAGGCGCACGAAGGTGTTTTTATTTTCGTCGGTTCCGGTGGACTTGCCGAGCTTTTCGGCTTCTCCCTCCACATCGAGGATATCGTCCTGGATCTGGAACGCAAGGCCGAGATTGTCTGCATAGGCCTCTGCCGCTTCAAGCATTTTTTCGTCTGCACCGCCGCAGACGGCACCCATCCGGCAGGCTGCGCGGATCAGGGCGCCTGTTTTTCTCGACTGGATGTCAAAGACCTCCTGCGCGGTACATTCGCGCATTTCCGCGTCAATATCGAGCACCTGACCGCCGACCATGCCGTAGGTGCCGGCACAGCGGGAAAGGGTCGCAATACATTCTGTCTTTTGCTCGGCGGAAAGCGCAGCCGCCTCCGCAATGACGCAAAACGCATCCGTGACGAGAGCATCCCCTGCAAGGCAGGCCATTGCCTCACCGTAGACCTTGTGATTTGTCGGTCTGCCGCGCCGGAAATCATCGTTGTCCATGCACGGAAGATCATCATGGATCAGGCTGTAGGTATGGATCATTTCCACCGCGAGCGCGGGCGATGCGGCCTGCTCCTCGCTTCCGCCGCACACGCGGCAGAACTCACTGCAAAGGAACGGACGCAGCCGTTTTCCGCCTGCAAGCAGGCTGTACCGCACAGATTCGAGCAATCGTTTCTGCGGCACATCCTCGCAATACAGCGCCTCTAATTTCTCTTCAAAGCCTGTTTTGTAAGCAAGGAGGCGTTCATTCAGCGTCATGGAATTCTTCCTCCACAGGTGCACCGTCGGCGCCCTCGATCAGCTTGACGACCTTGAGCTCTGCCTCGTCGAGCAGCTTGGAGCAGCCGCAGACGAGAGCAGTTCCCTCTTCAAACAGTTTTAAGGCATCCTCCAAAGAAACCGCGCCGGAATCGAGCTTGGAGACAATTTCTTCCAAGCGGGTCATGGATGCTTCAAAGGTTTTGGAATCCTTTGCCATGGTCATTCCTCCTGTACGGAACAGACCTCCGCGCGGAGCGTTCCGTCCGATACTGTGATTTGCAGCTTCTGCCCGGGCGTGACATCCCGGCAGGAACGTACAAGTGTTCCGTCTTCTTTTTGTGTCATGCTGTAGCCGCGGGACAAGACCTTTAGCGGGCTCATGGCATCCAGTTGAGATGTCAGTGCCACAAAGCGTTCCCGCTTGCTGCGCACAAGCCGTTCGGCCTCGGCGGAAAGCCTGCCGTGAATGTTGTCCAAATGGAGCCTGCGGTCGTTGATATAATTGATCGGGCTTTGCAGGCTGCGGCTGTTTTGCAGGCTATTCAGGCGCTGACGCTCCATGCGGAGCTTCCGGTCAAGCGCCGAAGCCATCGCAGAGGACATTGCCTGTAGCCGCTCTTTTAATTTCTGTCTGTCGGGCGCGACCAGCTCTGCGGCATTGGAAGGCGTCGCCGCACGCAGGTCTGCCACGAAATCGGAGATGGTAACATCCGGCTCATGGCCGACTGCCGAGACCACCGGGATCGTCGATGCATAAATCGCTCTTGCTACGCGCTCATCGTTGAACGCCCAAAGATCTTCGATACTGCCGCCGCCGCGTCCGGTGATGATCACATCGGCAAGCTGCATTTCGTTTGCATAGCGGATGGCAGCGGAGATTTCTCCGGGAGCCTCCTCGCCCTGCACACGCACAGGAAGCAGCAGCACCTTGCTCAAGGGGTATCTTTTTGCAAGGATGCGCAGCATATCATGTATCGCCGCACCGGCGGACGAGGTAATGATCGCGATCCTGTGAGGATAGTCCGGCAGAGGCTTTTTGTGAAAAAGGTCAAATAAGCCCTCCTTCTGCAGCTTTTCCTTGAGCTGCTCATAGGCAGCGTAAAGATCGCCCACACCGTCCGGCGTCATATTCTCGCAGTAGAGCTGATAGGCACCGTCGCGCGGATAGACCGTGATCCTGCCGACGGTAATGACCTTCATGCCGTTTTCCGGGCGGAAGCGCAGACGCATTGCAGCGCTGCGGAACATCACACAGCGAAGCGAGCTTTCGGCATCCTTCAGGGTGAAATAATGGTGCCCTGAGGGATAGACCTTATAGTTGCTGACTTCGCCTCGGATGCACAAGGAAGAAAGCAGTGCATCGGAGTCGAATTTATCCTTGAGGTAGGTATTTACTTGTGATACTTCAAAGACCGGAAATTCCATCTTGTTCCTTCCTGCGCCATGTAAGAACGGCAATTCCCATAGCGTTGTCGGTGGAATATTGCGCCGGGCAGAACACCGCAGGCAGTCCCGCAGCATTCCTTCGCAGGCGGGAGTTGGACGCAACACCGCCTGCAAAGACGACCTCCATGCCGGGGTAGGCCTTGCGAGCGTTTTTTGTTGCCTTCAAAATGGCGGAAATGACGGTATTCAGGCAAAATGCCGCCGTTTTCTCGGGGCTTTTTGTCGCTTCAAAGAACGCCTGCACCTTGTTCTGTGCGCCCGAAAGGGAGAACGAAAAATCGTTCACCTTCGGTGAAAACTTCTCCTGACATTCGGGGTCTGCCAAGGCGTCCAGGGCCTTGCCGCAGGGAAATTGCAAGCCGAGCAAAAGGCCGGTTCTGTCAATGAGCTGACCGGCGGAAATATCCGTCGTGCCGCCGATTTTCTCAGCCTTTACCTCAACGCCGTCCGGTGTGACGAGCAAAAGCTCCGTCGTGCCGCCCGAAAGGTGCCATGCAAGGTGGGGCTTGTCCATCAGATCCATGCGCTCCGCGCCCCAAAGGGAGGCAGCAATGTGCCCCTGCTGATGGGAAAATTCATAGACCGGCACACCGAGCGCGCTTGCCAATACCTGCGCATGGCTCTGACCTGCCAGGAAGCAGGGCATATAGGAGCCTTCCACGCTGCGCGGCCTTGTGCTGACGCCGATGGCGGCAATTTCCTGATGGCCTATATTGTGAAACAGCCTGTCGGAAAGTTCCGGCAGGCGTTTGATATGTGAGAACACTGCGTCCGACTGACGCAGACCGAGCTCGCCGGGCTTCACGTCAAGAAGCCGCGAGCAGTTTTCCCCCGAGGTGCCGTCGAAGGCGGCAACGGAGGTCGTATAGTTACTGGTGTCAAAGCCCAGTGCGATCATAATGCTTCCTCGTTTTCATGGGGAACTTCCAACGATTTGCCGTTTCGGATGAAGCCGCCGAGTACGCCGTTGACAAAGGCGCCAACTTCATCGTCCTCATATTTTTTCGTCAGCGTGACGGCCTCATTGACAGCGACACTGTCGGGAACATCGTCCACAAACAGTATTTCATACACCGCGAGCTTCAGCACTGCCATGACGAAACGCGAAATGCGGCTTGCTTTCCAGCCGACGGAATAATATTCGATGGCGGCAGTAAGCTCTTTATCACGTTCGGCAACGCCCTTGACGCAGTCGGAAATATACTGTTTCTGCTTCTTGCTCGGTTTTTCGGCGTAGACATCATTCTCAGCTGCAAGCTCAGGATAATAATCTTCCTCCAGGCGGGCAGCAAGAAGCTCTTGGGCGCTTTGGCCGGTATAGCCCATGGAATAGATCAGGTGTGCAGCGATCTCTCTGGCATTGGATCTTGTCATGTTGTGTTCCTCAGATTTTGTATGTGTAATTGAACGTATTATTTATTAGCGTCGGGCAGTGTGATGCCGCAGATATTGACATTCACGAGATCAACATGGATGCCGGTCATTTCTTCCAATGCCTTGGCAACATTGGTCTGAACAGCCTTGGCGATTTCCACGATGTTCTGACCGTATTTGACGATGACATTACATTCGACGGCGACATTGTTCTCCGTCATAACCATTTTTACGCCCTTGCCGGGATTCTTCACGCCGAAAATCGAGGCGATATCATTGCCGAGGTTGCCGTTCAGGCCGTAAACACCTTCAACATCCTTGACTGCGGACGCAGTGATCGCGGCAATGACCTCTTCAGAGATCTGAACAGAGCCGCCTTCCTGCTCTTTTTTGATATAATTTTTCGATTCACTCACGCAAATCCCCTCCTTTACTGCTCCTATTGTATCACAAATCATGGAAAAAACAAGGGCAATTTCGGACAGATTTTTTTGCATGTTTTTCCTTTGTAATTTGACTGCCGATCAGAAATATTCAGTCGCAAAGCACATTCGGTAAATTTGTGTTTATACGCCGTAGGGGCGCAGCTGCGTCTGCGCCCGCTGCGCTTGCAAATGGCTGTTTTCGGGCGCACACACAGGTGCGCCCCTACCGCATATAATTTTTTACTGATCCACACCCACCACGCGGATCTGGTCGATGGTGAAATCACTTTGGGACAGCACGGCATCCGTTATGATCGCGACGTCCTGCGCCTGCAAGCCGTCCTGCGGAGATTTCACCGCGACGCTGATGCCCTCGTCCGTGATATAGGCAACACATTCCTCATACCCCTTTGCAACAACGAGACTTTCAATCTGCGCCTCGCACAGCGCAGAGGAAATGATGTTTTCAAGCTGCTGGCTGCTTGTGCCCGTATCCTCGCCCTCGGCATAGGCGATCGTCTCCTGTAAGAGGTTGACTGCCTGGTCTCTTGCCGTCTGTCTGGACAGACGCACCTGTGCAAAATAATCCACATTGACCTCCGCTCCGACGCTCATCGCATCCGGGTTGTCTGCGGTGCCGTCAGAGATACGAAGTGTCGTGTCGTCCAGGATCTTTGCGGCATCCACTGTGTCCATCAGATCCGTTTTCGGTTTACTGCCGTAAAGCCAGTTGAGATAGATCCCCGCGCAGACGAGCACGAGCACGCCTGCAATAATTGCGTTCCGCTTCCACTGTTTCATAATGAGCCTCCATTACTTCATTTTCACAACCGTTATTTTTTCGCTGCTGAGTCCGGTAAGCCCGGAAACGGCATTGATGACATTGAGCTTCACGCTCGGATCGTCCGCTCCCTCGCAGACGATCAGCGCTCCCTGAAAGCCGGGCAGGATCGTCTTGCGAACGACCGCCTCTTCCCCGCCGCTGCCGCGCGACACGATGACCGTTGCCTCCTGGGCGGTGTCCGAGCGGTTCTCGCCCGACTGCGACGAAATGGACGAATCTGTCTGATAGATCGTCTCTGTGCCGGTGCGAAGCGAGAGCATCACGCTCACCCTACCGACACCCTGCATCTTCCCGAGCGTCGTGCAAAGCTGCTGCTCTACCTGCGTTTTATAATCCGGCATACTCTGCGATTGGGTCGGGACGGCAGTTGTGGTTTTGCTGCTTTTCTGCTTTCTGAGCGGCACCAGCATCAGACCGATGCCGAGCAGCAGCACGAGCGCGGGATAGCGAAATTTTTTCAGCTTTTCACCGATCGGCTTGAGCCGCTCTATTAGGTTTTTTCCGTTCATCGGGTATGAAAGACCTGCCTTTCCTTCGGAATCGAGAGCACGTCGGCAAGATACGCAGAAAGCTCGTTTTCCTGCGATGCCGACAAAACGCCTGTGACCGTGACCCCGCAGGGATAAAAGTACCCCTCTTCCGCGCGGGCGGTCTTGACCTCTGTGCTCACCTGTGCGCCGAGCTCTGATGCCTTGTCCGATATATATTCGGCAGTCTTCTGTTTTATGAGTGCATCGAGCTTTGCATCACTTTCTGCCTGCATTTGCGCGATGCTTCCGGAGCTGTCTGCAAGGAAATCGGAAAAATCAATGTTCAACCGCACCTCGTCCAGAGAAAGCAGCGGCGTCAGCACACAAAGAAGAAGCAGCGCCCCGCCGGTCAGCGCGGAGATTTTTCTGATTTTCTCGGAGGGGATCATGCTCTGCGCCACGGCAACGAGCATCGCCGCCGCAATCAGGGAGATAAAATAACCCGCCAGATGTACGATCATGCGCCCACCGCCTTCATGAAGCATACCGTGCTCAAAAGCGCGATCAAGGCGCAGGTGCCTGTCATGCCGAGCAGAAACCCCATCGCCGAGGACAGATCCCCGATCAGCTGCACATGGTTGTCCTCCCCGACCGTTCCGCAGACCGCCTTTGTGACCTTTAAGATCAGGTAGTGGATGGCGATTTTCAGAAAGGGTGCTGCACAAATGCCGAGCACCGCAAGCATCCCGGAAACTCCGAGGGAGCTTTTGAGCATGGCGGCGCCGGCAACAACACTCTCCGAGGCATCGGAAATGACCGAGCCGACGACCGGCACGGTATTGCTCAAGGCAGCCTTGGTCGCCTTGACGGAGGCCGCATCTGCACTGCCCGAAATCACGCCGGAAATCGTAAGATAGCCGATATAGACATACAGCACCGTTTTCAGGCAGCCCGTGATAAGCCAGGAAAGAAAGTCCCGCATGGCCTCCAGCAGACGATTTGCCAAGGCTGCATTTGCCGTGGCAAGACCGATGAACAGGTAAACGAGCGGCACCAGCACCTTCGAGATCAACACGAGGAGCAGATTGGAAAAAAACACCGTTCCGGAATAGAGTGCACCCGCCGTTCCGGGCGCTCCGGAGGAGACCTCCGCCGAGGCAAGCGCCGGAAGCATAAGCAGTGAGCAGTCGGTGATCTTTGAGATCGTCTCAGTTCCGAGCCCGATCATCGCGCGCAGAGATACGGCGCAGGCCGCCGTGATCCCGACGCTTCCGACAAGAGAAGTCGCCCGAAGCGGCAGGCTTTTTTCATGCCCCGCCACCATCCTGCAAAGCAGCACCACGGCGACCAGCCCTGCCGCAAGCGCGGCAGCCGAGCGGACGGTCGAACGGTTTTCCGCGATCGCCGCATTGAACAGTTCCTCCAGCCCGACGGAAAAATCATCGTTTGCCGCACGTATCATCATCCTTGGTATCAACATTGTTTTCCTTTCGCAGTTCATTCCGTTGTAGTTTTCTGCCGCAATTTCATTGCGCCATTCAGAGCGTTAAGAGCTCCCGCAAAAGTGCAAGCACGGCATTGAGCAGCGGCAGCGCCAGATAGAGCGCAAGAATACTGCCGCCGAGCTCCACCGCATCCGCGGCGGCCGTCTGGGACGCATCCCGGCAGACGGAAGCGGTGATTTTGGTCAGAAAACCCACGGCAACGGTTTTCAGAAGCGGCGCGACCATGGTTTCACTCAGCCCGGAAAGCGCCTGCAGCTGCTCTAAAAACGTAAGCACCGGAGAAAGCAGATGCAGTGCGAACGCACCTGCGGCAACGCAAAGTGCAACAGAAAGAAGTGTCGCCATCAGGTCGGCATTTTTGCGCAGAACAAGTGCCGCGCCGCTGGCCGTGATCGCCACGCCGCAAAGATCGACAAACAGCTCCATCAGAAGTGAAACAGCTCCTGCACCAGGTCAAAAAGACCCGCGATCTTCTGCACCAGGATCATCAGAACAACCACAAGGCCGGCAAGAGTCGTCATGGTCGCCTGCTCATCCCGTCCGGAACGGATCAGCACCTGATTCAGGATCGAAACAATGATCCCGACCGCCGCGATCTTAAAAATCAATTCAACATCCATATCACAGTATCAGTATCACCACGGCAAGACCCGCACAGATGCCAAGCGTCTGATAGGTCCTGCATCTGTCCTTTTGTTCGCTCCTCAGGTGTTCAAGCTGACCTGACAGCCTGCTTCTGGCGGATGCAAGCGCCGAAAGCTGACCCGGCAGGTCGTACCGGCCTAAGGTCTGGCTGAATTCCAAAAGTGAAAACACCGTACCCGAAGGCAGACTCAGCCTTTTTGTCATTTCCAGAGCCTTGCGCATGGCTTCTTCCGTGTCCCTGGTCGCAGGGTTCGAAAGCAGCTTTGCATAGTTTGCAAACAGCACCGAGACCGCCCCCTGCGTGTCCTTGGAAACCGTCCGCATCAACCGCGGAAGCGGCGGCGAAATAAAGGAAAGCTCACATTCCATCAGGTGCATGGCGGTGCCCAGCATCTCAAGCTGGCTGACCGTCCGTTTCATCTGCCATGCCGCGCCGAAGCCGAAGCCTGCACTGCCGCACAGGATCAAAACCGCACCGAAAATCCTGATAAACGTCATGCAGTCAGCCTTTCACACGTAACATTCCGCCGTCCATCCATCACGATCAGATTGCGAAAAATGCCCTGTTTCATCATTCCCTCATACAAAGGGCGCGCATAGAGGTCGCTTTTTTCATAAGCGTGGGCGCTGGCAAGCAGCTGCACCCCGCAGTAAGACGCACGCGACATGGCACAAAGGTCGTTTTCGCTTGTGATCTCGTCCACCGCGATCCACTGCGGACGCATCGAACGCAGAAGCATTTCGATTCCTTTTCCCTTTTCCGCCCCGGTCAGAACATCCGTAAATTTCCCGAGGGAGAATTGCGGCACACCGTTTTTGGCGGCGGCCAGCTCTCCCCGCTCGTCCACCACGCCGACACGGTAGGAAAAGCGGTCGGAAAGCTGACGGACGATCTCCCGCAAAAGGGTCGTTTTTCCGCAGCCCGGCGGGCCGATGATAAGCGCCGAGGTCGGATGCGTCCAAAGAAGATTCATCGCTTTGTCGGCAATGCCGCTCACCTGCCTTGCAAAGCGGACATTGAGCGACGAAATATCTTTAATGGTTTGCCTGCCGCCATCGGAAACCACCGTCCCGCAAACGCCGATCCGATGCCCCTCCGGCAGGGTGAAAAAGCCCTCACGCAGGGAAGATTCCGCGGCATAGCGGGAAAATTCGCTTGCTCTTGCAAGCACCTCGTCGAGCAGCTCCCGATCGGCGAGAATCGGCTTTTTCCGCAGAAGCAGTACCCATTCTCTGCCGCAGGCAAAATAAGTCATATTCTGCCCGAGTCGAAGCCGCAGCTCCTCAATTGCCTGCCTGTGCTCAGCGGGAAGTGCCTTGATTGCCTCCGTGACCTGCGCGGGAAAATATTTCAGCACCCCGCGATCCTCGTTTGTCATTTGTATCACCTCGGAACAAGCCTATGCACAATCAAGAAGAAATAACACCGCAATCATCAGACAAGTAGGGGCAAGCATTGCTCGCCGGCAAAATTATTGTTTAGCG
>JAKSPM010000053.1 GCA_024404825.1 Clostridia bacterium | reverse complement strand
GAAGGGAGGTATTGTATGGACATACAGTTAAAACGCGGTCTTTTAGATGTGTGCGTGTTGGCAGCGATTCGAAGCGAGGACTCCTACGGATACAAGATCATTAAGGATCTGAAGCCGTATATTGAGCTTTCCGAATCGACCTTATACACAATTTTGAAACGATTGGAAGCAGCGAGTCTTCTCACCGTCCGAACGGCGGAGCACGATGGAAGGCTTCGCAAATACTACCATATTACCGAGGATGGACTTGAGCGGATCAAAGAGTTCAAAAGCGACTGGAATGAAATCCTGTCAATTTATCGGTTTGTAAGCAAGGAGGATGAATCAAATGAGTAAACAGGCATTTCTTTCGGAATTGCGCAAGCGCCTGTCAGGTCTGCCGAAGGACGAGCTTGAGGAGCGCCTGACGTTTTATAGTGATATGATCGATGACCGGGTCGAAGACGGGATCGCGGAGGAAGCCGCCATCTCCGAGCTCGGCTCCATGGATGCTCTTGTTTCGCAGATCATCGCAGAGGTACCCTTTTCAAAGCTCGTAAAAGAAAAGATCCGCCCGAAACGGAAAACGAAGGCCTGGGAGATCGTTCTTCTGATTTTAGGCTCCCCGCTTTGGCTCCCCCTGCTGCTGGCTGCCGCCGCAGTCATTTTGGCGGTCTATGTGTGCCTTTGGGCGATCATTGTTTCTCTTTGGTCCGCCTTTTTGTCGTTCGTTGTCTCCGCGTTTGCAGGCATTGCCGCAGGGATCGTTCTTCTTTTCCGGGGTGATGGTCTCAACGCGCTTGCAATGATTGGCGTAGGTCTTGTCTGTGCAGGGCTTTCCGTGTTCCTGTTTTACGGCTGCAAGGCCGCAACAAAGGGCATTTTGAAGCTCACGAAACAATTTGCACTTTGGATCAAACGCCTCTTCGTCGGAAAGGAGGAAAAATAATGCAAAAAACCACAAAAATCTGTCTGGTCGCTGCCGCCTGCCTTGTCTTTGTCGGCTTGACTCTGTTTGCAGTCGTGATGTCTGTATTCCATTGGGATTTTAAGAAATTAAGTACGGAAGCCTATGAAACAAACACATTTGAGATCGATGATCTGTTCGACGGTATCTCGATCAATAGCAAGACGTCTGACATTCGTTTTGCTCTTTCCGACGACGGAAAATGTCGTGTCGTTTGTTATGAGCAAAAACACGTCAAACACGAGGTAAGTATTCAAGATAATACCCTCATCATAACCGAAAAGGACAGCCGGACGTGGTATGAATACATTGGGCTGAATTTCGGATCATGTGAAATCACAGTGTATCTTCCGAAAAAGCAGTTCTCTTCCCTTTCCATTCTGGAAAACACCGGGGACATTGAGATACCGGGCGATTTTTCATTTGGTAAAGTGCAAATCAGTATCAGCACGGGAGATATCAACTTCTTTGCTTCAACTGCGACAGCGGCAAAAATCAAGACCTCGACCGGCGATATTCTTTTGAACAATCTTACGGCAGATACGCTTGATCTTTCCAGCACAACCGGGGATATTACTGTTTCCGGAGTAACGGTCACAAATGATATTCGGGTAAAGGTCTCTACCGGTGATGTACTCATAAAGAGCAGCACCTGCATGAATCTGACCTCCGACGGAACAACCGGTGACCTTACCCTGAAAAATGTGATCGTTGCCGAAAAGCTCACTGTAAAACAGAGTACGGGCGATGTGATCCTCTCTGCTTCGGATGCAGCCGAGATCTATATCAAAACCTCGACCGGCGATGTTTCAGGCTCGCTGCTGTCCGAGAAGGTATTTATCACCAAAACCGATACAGGCGATGTTAACGTACCGAAGTCCATCAGCGGCGGCAGGTGCGAGATCACCACAGATACAGGAAATATTAAAATAGAAATATCATAAGGCTACAGATGCATGAAAAAGTCAAATAAGAATATCGCACTGTATTTGTTGTTGGTTGTCGGTTTATGGGTTTTCTGTTTTGTAACACTGAAATTGATGCTTATGCCGTATTCCGTTGCCTATACAGAAAACGGGAAAATGACTGCCGGATATTTCTGTTATGCCGCAATCGGATTGATCTTTTCAACACCGGCACCGTTTATATCTATGCTCGCAATTGCTTTATGCAAAGAACGCATAGGATTGAAGGCTTTCCTCAAGTGGATTTTTCATACAGAGAACAAGCTGCAAACCGTCATATTGACCGGAGGCCTTTGCTTGATCGCCTTACTGTTTGCGCTCAAGGAAGGTACCCCCAACGGATCAGCATGGTATATGCTCCCTCTGGGATTCTTGATTATGATCCCCTTTGTCGGTATTGCGGAAGAGACAGGCTGGCGAGGCTTTCTTCAACCTGCATTTGAGGAAAGAATGAGATTCCCGTTTTCCGTGCTTCTGACAGGAGCGATATGGTACGTCTGGCATCTTGATTTGTGGCTTGATCCGACCTCCAATCATTACGGAGACAGCCTGATTGGCTTCGGCATCACAATTTTTATCTGGGCATTTGCGCTGGCGGCACTTTATAAGGCAACAAAAAGCGTGATTGCCTGTGCAGTCTACCACTCGTTTTTGGATGCCATCGGAGCAGTTTATAACTGGAATCTTTTGTTTGATTCGTTTCCCGGAAATGCAGCAACAAATATTTACCGCATCATCTGGCTCGGCCTGTCCGTTGCTCTTTGGATATGGGCAGACAGAAAAGAAGAACAAAAAGAGCGAAGCAGAAATAAGTTTGTGAGTCAAAAAGTGACCGGCAATATTCACTTCACGCAATAAAAAAGAACCCTTGGGACGCTTCCGTGGAAGCGTCCCAAGGGTCTTTTTTTAGATTTTGTAACGTTCGGAATATTCCTGATAGTAGGCATCAAAGAAGCCGGAGCGCAGCTCCTTGACGCTGTTAAGATACTCATGTGTATCAAACGAATCGGACTGCAGCTCGATCATCGCAACGGCGATATTCGAGCAGTGGTCGGAGATACGCTCGAAGTTGGTCAGCAGATCGTTGAACACAAAGCCCTGCATGAGCGTGCATTTGCCCTTTTGCAGACGGTCGATGTGATGGAGCTTCATTTCATCGCAAAGGTTGTCGATCAGCTCCTCCAACGGCTCAACGCGTGATGCCATTGCGAGGTTGTTATCCACAAAGCTCGTCACGGTAACATTGACGATCTCGCTGATCGCGGAGAGAATCACGCGCAGCTCATGTTCGCCTTCCTCGGAGAACTGAATGTTCTTCTGAGACAGCTCCTGCGCAGTATCGGCAATGTTCACGGCGTGGTCGGAGATACGCTCAAAGTCAGAGAGCGTATGCAGATACTTGGAAACATCTTCATTTTGCCGGGGTGTAAGATCGTGGCCGGTAATTTTGACGAGGTAGGAACCTAAACTGTCTTCATAGCGGTCGACCTCGGATTCCATCTCCTGCACGACCTCATAGCCCTTATCGGAATAGTTCGTCAGCAGTTCAAAAGCAGCAACGAGGTTTTCCTCGGAACGCTTGGCCATGTTGTTGATGGTAATACGGCTCTGCTCAATAGCAAGTGCCGGGTGCATCAGGAAGCGTTCTTCAAGCTGCATGATGTCATTCTGCACACCGGAGGTCGCTTTCTTGTCTCTGATGAGCCACTTGACCAGCTTTTCGATCAGCCCGGTAAACGGCAGCAGAAGCACCATCCTTGCCAGACGGAACACGGAATTGATCGCGGCAATGCTGAACGGGTTGATATTGAGATTCTTCAGGTATGTATAATCAGCAACAAGGCCGATGCCGTAGAACAGCAACGAAATAATGAAGGCACTGATAATCTCAACGATCAGGTAAACCCAGGCGGTGCGTTTGCCGTCAATGGTCGCACCGAGGGCCGTTAACAGGACGGGAATCGAAGCGCCGATACCGATGCCGATGAGCATCGGGAAGACGGAATCGAAATTGAAACCGCCGGTGATGGAAAGCGCCTGTAAAATACCGACGGCAGCGGATGCACTTTGCAGAACCGCCGTAAAGGCTGTGCCGACAAGGATGCCGATGATCGGGTTGGAGAAGGCAGTCAGCATATTGGTAAACCACGGCTGCTCGCTAAGATTCAGTGCCTTGACTGCGCCGCTCATCATGGACATACCCGTCATTAAGACGACAAAGCCGAGCAGAATATCGCCCAGGCGTTTTTTTGTGCTCGTCTTGCAGAACATACGAAGATAGATGCCGATGATCGCAATGAGACCGGTAAGCGTTGCCGTGGAAAGCAGCTGCGAAAAACCACTGCCCTCACCGAGGTAGCTTAAGCAGATGACCCAGCCGGTGATACTCGTACCGAGGATGGCACCGAGGATGATCGGGATGGCCTGCTTGACTTTCATCATGTTCGAGTTGACAAAGCCGACAACCATAACGGAGGTGGCGGAAGACGACTGGATCACAGCCGTAACGCCGGTACCGAGAAGGAACCCCTTGAGCGGCGTACCGGAAAGTTTATAAAGGAAAATTTCTAGCTTGTTGCCGGCGACCCGTTTCAGACCGTCGCCCATCAGCGACATACCGAACAGAAACAGTGCTACACCGCATAACAAGTCAATGACAGCCTTGATGACTTCAAACATTCGGCCGCTTCACGCTCCTTTTGGAGAGATTGCATCGGAAAGCCGAGATTCCCGACTATTTTAATCTTATCATAAGTCGAAAAAAAATGGAAGTAGGATTTTTGATAATAATCCATTTCTTTTTTGGCGAATGTTCAACCATTGAATGAGCTCAATAATCGACCCGTTCCAAGCACAGCCCCTCCGGTGGTGCAGTAGGTCCTGCAAGTTTTCGATCCTTTGCGTCAAGGATCTGTACGAGCTGCTCCGGAGCGATGCGGCCATAGCCAACCTCCAGCAGTGTACCGACCAAAATACGCACCATATTCTGCAAAAAGCCCGTTCCGTGGAAGTTAAGATAGATATAATCCTTTTTGCGCTGAATGTCGATACTATCCACGATGCGAACGGTCGATTTTTTCATCTGCGGGTTGGAACAAAAGCTCTTAAAATCATGCTCGCCGACAAGGCAGCTTGCCGCCCGGCGCATTTTGTCTACGTCTACCCTGCCGTCCAAAACCGTTACATATTTTCTGCGGAACACGGGCTTGACCTCGCCGTCAAAGCAGGTATAGCAATAAAGCTTGCCGGTCGCCTTATAGCGGGCATGGAAACGCTCAGAGGCCTCGTGTACCTCCTGCACGGCGATGTCGTCCGGCAGATAGCGGTTCATATAGTCTCTGATTTCTTCGGGTGTGAATTTCGTATCCATCCGGACATTGGCTACCATAGCCTTTGCGTGAACGCCTGCGTCCGTTCTGCCGGCGCCGATCACCTCGATGTCTTCATCACACATTCGGCATAAAACGGCTTCCAGCTTGCCCTGAATCGTATCCTTATCCGGTTGATGCTCCCAGCCGAAATAACGGGAGCCGTCATAAGAGATAGTCAGCTTATAATTTTTCATATCAATCGATCCTTCTGCACAAATCATCAAAGTAGCAATAGTATGGGTAAAGGAAAGAGAAACCGTCTACCAGCTCCTGCACGAGCTTTTCCGAATGACTGATCTCGTCATACGGACGCTCACATTCAAAATAGACCTTTTTCTTTTGAAGCCACGGCTGCAAAATCGGCTCGGTGTTCCCTTTTGACTTGGCGAAATTCTCTCCGCGAAGCTCGATTTTCTCCTGCTTCGCAAGCTGCTCGGCAAGTGCTTTGATCTTTTGATTCCCGGACAGGATGTCCTCACGGTAATGCTTCATGGCAGCGGCATCGGCACTCCAAACGCCCATACCGATGCCATAGCCTTCCGGCGTGATGTCAAAGAAAAACTCCGGGCCGCAATAACGGACATCCCTTGCACCGTAGACTGAAAACCAGAGGTCTTCTTTTAACGGCCCTCTGCCGAACAGCCTGCGCGCATCCCGGTAAATTCTGGAAATATGCAGTTGAAAATACATATCCGGGTAGCGCTGCTTCATCTGCTCAAACACTTCATTTGCAAGCTCACGCAGAGGTATCTGTACTTCCTGCTGATACTCCTGCTTGTGCTCATTGAGCCATTCACGGCTGTTATTGAAGCGGACACCCCACAGAAAATCGACCGTACGGTCGGAAAATCCCTGAAACATATTTGCCTCCAGATAATTTCTTTTTTGTATTATAGCACATTCGCGGGAAAAAGTGTAGCTTCGACTTTCCCGCAGGGAAATTTGACACTCAAGAGAAAAAATGGTATAATATATTCAGAAAAGGAGGCATTTCCATGCCTGAAAAAAATAAATCGGCGTTGAAGCGCGGATTCAATGCCGTTTTGAATTATATCTTTCGATATCTGCCGAAGCAGGTTTCCCTGCCTCTGATCCTCTGCGGTGTCGGAAACCTGATTGCCTACTATGGCGGCATGATCCTCTTCGGCACCTTCCCTGTCCGGCACTGGACGATCCCTGCAGTTGACGGGCTGTTCCCGCTGCGGCCTCTTTGGGTCATCATTTATATGCTAAGCTTCCTCTACTGGCTTGTCAATTATGTTCTGATTGCCCGCGACCACACCGGCATGGTCTACCGTCTGGTCGGCGCGGATGTCATCTGCAAGCTCGTATGCTGCTTTTTCTTCTTCTTTTTCCCGACGACCCTGATCGGTGATGCGCAGCCGTCCCTCGACGGTTTTGGAGCAAGGGGCTTTCTGCTCAGCCTGATCTACGGTGCCGACAAGCCGGTCAACCTCTTCCCGAGCCTGCATTGTATCGTTGCCTGGCTTTCCTGCCGCCCGCTGCCGGACTGCAAAAAGGTCAAACCGTGGTACAAGGTCTTTTCCTTTGTATTTACATTCCTGATCTTCCTGTCTACAATGTATACCAAGCAGCATTATTTCCCGGATGTCATCGGCGGCGTTGTGCTTGCGGAGCTTGCCTATGATCTCGTTCTGCACACACCCCTGCCCAAATGGATCAAGCAGGCAAATCTTCATTTTCGGAAGACGGATGTTTTGCCGGAAGACGACCTCAATGGTTAATTTTCCCCGATTCCGGGAATTCTCTTTTACGATTTTCCTGTAAAGGAAGGCTTATTATGAAAAACCTCAAACGAAACACAGCTCGGTTTTTTGAACGAAACCGAAACAAGGGCATTCCGAAATTACTTACGATCCTTGCGATCGCACGTGTGGTGCTCTTTATTGTCATAAATATGGATCAAAGCCGTTTGTTATATAGTCTTTTGGTATTTGATCCGGAGAAAATCATGCACTGGCAGCTCTGGCGGCTCATCAGCTTTGTTCTTCTGCCGGACAGCGGCTCAATTATCGGCTTCCTTCTGTCCGTGATCTTCTACATTTTCCTCGGAAGGATGCTGGAAAGCTCACTCGGAACGCTGCGCTTTAATGTTTACTTCTTCTTCAGCGTTCTGCTGCTTGATGCGGTGACATTGCTCATTTATGCAATTGAGCCGGTTGCAGGATTCGCGTGCAGCTATGCGCTTCCTCTGATGCTGGATTACAGCCTGCTGTTTGCATTTGCTGTCCGCTTCGGCGAAACATCGGTCTATCTGTTCTTTATTCTTCCTTTGAAGATGAAATATCTCGCATGGATCGACCTTTTTATGCTCATTATGTACGCCGTGAGTGCTCCCGGGCTTGCAAAGCTGCTGCCCCTGTTTGCGCTTCTTCCCTGCGTTCTGTTTTTCTTCTCGGAGCTTCCTGCACTTCTCCCCTCGTTTATGCAGCGGAAGCCATACCGCACACCGCGCAGGCAAGTCATTGATTCCACAGGGTACTCCGAACGCCCGGCAAAAAAAGCGGCAAAAAAGGAAATCCCCCTCTATCATCAAAAATGCACGATCTGCGGTCGGACGGATCTCGATTCTCCGGATTTGGAATTCCGCTACTGCTCCAAATGCCGTGGCTATCACTGCTACTGCATGGATCACATTTCCAACCATCCGCATATTTTGGATGAAGAATAAAGACAAAAAGGACGCTTCGGCGTCTTTTTTTGTTGAGAGTTTGCTTGAAATGTGATACGATAAAGCCATCCTTTGAAATGGAGAGAATCATATGGAATACGGACGCGTTTGCCTGCGCAGGGGTGAAGCAAAAGACCTGCGGCAAGGCAGTGTTTGGATCTTTGATAACGAGATCGACTGGGTCGATGATCTTTGTACTGACGGCAGTATTGTAGAGGTCGTTGACAGTCGGCTGAAATTTGTTGCCTACGGCTACTTCAACAGCAAGTCAAAAATTTGCGTGCGCGTGCTTTCACGCGACAAGCACGCCGTGATTGATAAAGAATTTTTCCGCGAACGCATCGAGCGGGCGTGGGCATACCGCAAGGCGCTCGGACTGGAAAATTCCTGCCGCGTGGTGTTCGGCGAATCAGACGGTCTGCCCGGTCTGACCGTGGACAAATACGGTGACTATCTTTGCTTTCAGACCGTTGCGCTCGGCATTGAACGTTGGAAGCGGGAGATCATTGAGATTCTGGTTTCCGTTTTCGCCCCGAAGGGCATTTTCGAGCGAAACGATGTTGCCGTACGCGAAAAAGAAGGCATGTCACAGAGCTCCGGCTGTGTTTACGGAGAAGTTCCGCAGGAAACCACGATCATGGAGCATGATGCAAAAATGCTCGTGAACATTCCCGACGGGCAAAAAACAGGCCATTTCCTCGATCAACAGGAAAACAGAGGCCGGATTTCTCCCTATGTCAAGGATCGCAGTGTACTGGATCTTTGTTGCTGCACAGGCGGCTTCTCCATCCACGCGGCGCTCTACGGTGCATCTTCGGTCGAGGCTGTGGATGTTTCGTCTTCCGCTTTGGAGCTTGTGCGGAAAAATGCAGAGCTGAACGGCGTCAGCGATAAAATCATAACTTCGGAAGCCAATGTATTTGACCTCGCAAAAGCCTATTCCGACGAGGGAAAGCAGTTTGGCACCGTCATTTGTGACCCGCCCGCCTTTGCAAAGAGCAAGAAATCCCTGGACGCCGCATATCGCGGATATAAAGAGCTAAACCTTCGCTGTATGAAGATGGTCGAGCCCGGCGGCTATCTCATCACCTGCTCGTGCAGCCAGTTCATGACGCCCGAATTATTTATGCAGATGCTCCGCGAGGCAGCCGCAGACTCCGGACGCACCGTCCGCCTGATTGAAACCCTGATGCAGAGCCGTGACCACCCTGCTTCCCTCGGCGCGGAGCACGCACTGTATCTCAAAGGCTATATCCTGCATTTGATGTAACACCCCGACGCCCTGACGCTTATACTGGAATACAGG
>JAKSPM010000052.1 GCA_024404825.1 Clostridia bacterium | reverse complement strand
AAAACCACGGAAGAAGCTTGATATTCCTCCGTGGTTTTTCATTGTCAATTTTCAAATTTTCAATTATCAATTGTCAATCTGTACCCATTTCGCGTCCTGCATGGCGCTGTCATAGGCGGCTTCGCAGACGCTCGCGTTCTGTGCGCCGTCTTTGAACGTGGGGTAACCCTCGCGTCGATTTTCCCTAATTGCCGTATAGACGGCGGTAAACAGGTTCAGATGCGTCTCAAAATATCCGCCCGAGAACGCCGACTGCTCCTCCCGGACGCCCCAACCTTTTTTGCCGCAATAGAGCTTTGATGCGTCCTCACTGTTCCACCAGACGGAGGCGTTTTCCCCGGTAATCTCAACAGAAAGCCGATTCTGCCGTCCGTGGGAAAGCTCGCTCAAGGTCACAACGCCGATCGCGCCGTCAGAAAAGCGCAGATTGAGAATTGCCGCATCCTCCTGATTCACGGTGACAGGCGTTCTGCCCTCTTTGTTTTCGGAAAAGAGCTGATCGCCGTCTAAGTACCGCACCGGATGGAAGCGGTCAAACTGCGCACAGACGCTCGTGATCTTCCTCCCGCTGAGATATTGCAGAAGATCGAGCAGGTGCGAGCCGAGTTCGGTGACCGCGTGCATCTTTCCGGCGGATGAGGCCTGATAGCGCCAATCGTTTTTACAGGGCATAGCGCCGAATTCCTGCAAATAGCTTCCGTGGATCAGCACGGGACGGCCGAAGTCTTCCTCCGAGCAGATTTCTTTCAGGCGCGGGATGGCGGCATAAAAGCGGGAATTGAAGCAGACCGCGCAGACCGTTCCGGCGCTTTCTGCAAGCGCGCAGAGCGTTTGCGCTTGCTGCACGTCCAGGCACAGCGGTTTTTCGCAGACGACGTGCTTTTTTTCCTGCAGGCAGGCTGAAGCCTGCGCAAAATGGAGGCTCGGCGGGGTGCAGATATGGATGACATCGGCGCAAAAGGCTGCGGACAGCTCCGTACCGTAGGTCGGGATATTCCATTTTGCGGCAAAGCGCGCGGCAGAATCCTCTGTTCGGCTGACGACAGCCTTAATTTCTATTCCGAGGGTATGGAGCGTGCGGGCGTGAATCTCAGCGGCAAACCCCGTGCCGATGATAGCGGCAGAAAGCATAGTGTTGTACCCCTTTTGATTTCTGTTTATAACAGAAATAATGGTTAATAGTGAATAGTTAATAGTAAATTGAGGTGTCCGCTTCGCGGACGATTCCAAATGATTTTTCAATTCAAAGAATTGGAAAACACCGAAATTAACTATTCACGATTTACGATTGGTCGTTGCAAAAGCTTAAGCTTTTCCCTTCTTGGCGGCTTCGGCGCGCTCCTTGCAGATCTGCGTCCAGTTCGGGAGGGTCTTGATAACCTCATTGAAATCTGCCATGGCTGCCGGAACGTCGATCTTCTGCGGGCAGATCTCGCTGCACGCACCGCAGCCGACGCAGGCAGACGGCTTTTGCTCCTCGGGCAGGCTATCTAACATCATGCCGACAGTGAAGCCGCCGCCAAACTTCGCTTCATTATAAGACGAAATGAGAAGCGGGATGTTCAGACCCATCGGGCAGCCCTCCTTGCAATAGCCGCAGCCGGTGCAGGGAAGCGAATTTTTCATCTTTTCCGCGATGGAAAGAAGCACCTCGCGCTCGGTGTCAAGAAGCGGCTTCGTTTGCTTGAATATGTCGATATTTTCTTTCATCTGTGCGATGTTCGACATACCGCTCAGAACCATTTTGACATTCGGAAGATCCTGTAAGAATCGGAACGCCCATGCAGCATTTGTTTCATCCGCACGCAGCGCCTTGAGCTTTTCGGAATCGTAATCGGACAGATTGGCAAGCTTGCCGCCGCGTACCGGCTCCATGACCCAAACGGGGATATTGCGTTCGCTCAAGAGCTCATATTTTTCCTTTGCCTCCTGCAGCGTCCAGTCGAGATAGTTCATCTGGATCTGGCAGAATTCCATTTTATCGCCGTGGAGGTCTAAGAATTCACGCAGATTTTCGACTCTGCCGTGAGACGAGAAGCCCAAGTGGCGGATCCTGCCGCGTTTTTTCTGCTCCATAAAATAGTCGATGATGCCCCAGCGCTCATCTAAGTAGACATTCATGGAGTTTTCACAGACGTTGTGCAGCAGGTAGAAATCGAAGTAGTCCACGCCGCACTTTTGGAGCTGTTCTTCAAAAATCGCCTTGGGGTCGTAGGTCTCGGCGATCTGATGGCCCGGATACTTGGTGGCAAGATAGTAGCTGTCTCTCGGGTAGGCCTTGAGCACCTCGCCGATCACGCGCTCGGACTCGCCGCCGTGGTAGGGATAAGCCGTATCGAAGTAGTTGATGCCGCCATCTATTGCCAGGCGCACCATTTCTTTGACCTGTTCTTTGTCGATGGTCTTTGTTCCCTCAATCAGCGGCAGGCGCATCGTGCCGAAGCCGAGGCGGGACAGGGAAAGCTCCTGAAAACCGTTATAAATCATGTGAAACCTCCATAAATTGCCCTGTTGCGAAGAAATACAACAGGCGCTGTTTGACCGGCAAGCCGAATACCCGGGAAAGAGCCGTCCCGTAGGCTTCCAACTGTCCGCGATAATAGGCGGCAAGCCGCGCTTCCTCTCCGGGCGCGACCCGGTCTGTTTTATAATCAATGACGGTAAAACCGTCCGGCTCTAAAATGCAGCAGTCAGTGACGCCCTGCAGCATCACCTGCTCCCCCGCGGCGGCGGGGTCAAGCACGCCCGCATCCATAAAAACGGAGAATTTGAACTCACGCACAACATTTTCGGCGGTACGGACACGCCTGCCGAGCTCGGATGAGAAAAATGTCCAAAGCGTTTCCGGCTCGACGGCAGCATACTGCTGCTCGGTCAAAAACCGCTCACGCAAAAGCCGTTCCAGCTCTGCTCGGATGCCGTCAATGCTCGAACATTCCTCATAGCGGATGTACTGCATGGCAAGGTGGGTCGCCGTGCCGCGCTCGGTCGCCGTCAGCGGCCTGCTTTTTTCTGCAAACTGCGGCCGCGGGAAGCGGAAATGCTTCACGGGAAGGACGGCAGATGCGTTTTCGGCGCTCTCCGCGTCAATGGCACGTCCCTTGAGCTGGGTCGCGGTGAGCTTTTCGGGCAAAACGGTCGCAGCCGTATGCGGATAGACATAGGAAAGCGTCTGTCTCAGCTCCTCCGCCGCCGGAAGCTCTACCGATGCGGCCCGTGCCTGCGGATTGTGCACGACCGTCGTATCCGGCAGTGTCGGGTGCTCGTGAAGTGCAATGAGCCACGGGATTTCCGACACGGTTTTTTCGACCTCGACCTCGGCATAGTTCGAAAGGCAAGCACCCTCCATGCGCGAGATCGCCGTCAGCAGCACCCAGTCGCCGATGCCGGCGGCCTCCTCCGCCGCCTGTCTTAAAGGCAGGGTGGCGGCAAGCATCGAAAGCCGCTGCAGCTCCGATTGCAATCTTGCTGAGCAATAGGTCATAATGAGGCGGTTTTTCGGCCGCGTCATAGCAACATACAAGACCCGAAGCTCCTCGGAAAGCAGATCCTTGCGGAGTCTGCGGCCGATGGCAGTTTTTGCGCAGGTGGAATAGCGGATGTGGGCATCGGCGTTGACGACATCGCAAGCCGCACCAATGTCCGGATGGGAAAGCACGGGCTTCGCCATATCCTGTGCGTTGAATTTTTTGGAAAGCCCTGCCAAAAATACGATGGGATATTCCAGACCCTTGGAGCTGTGGACGGAAAGAAGCTGCACGGCGTTGGCCTGCTCGGCGGCAGGGGCGATCTGCTCCGAATCGAGCTCGCTCAGATAGGAAAGAAATTGACGAAGCGTCTTCGGCTCGTCCGTCTCAAAGCCTGCCGCAAGCTGATAAAACAGATTCAGATTCCGCACGCGAAGCAGCCCGTTTTCCATCGCGGCAAAGATATTTCGCAGACCGAGCTCCCGCTCCAGAAGCTGCAAAAGCTCCGAAAGCCTGCAAAGCCGCTGTTCGGTTTGAAGCGCAGTCAGCTTTTCCAAAAATTGCTTTAAGGCTGCATCGTGCCTTGATGCATGGCAGACCGCATCATAGAAATCCCCGCGGGGACAACCTGCGCGGATGGCGCTCATCTCGTCATAAGTAAAGCCGAAGATCGGCCCCGTCATTGCACCGATGAGCGGAATATCCTGATGGGGGTTGTCCAGGATCTGCAGAAGACTGCAAAGCGTCTCGATTTCGACGCTCTGTAAAATACTGCCGCCGCCCGTGTTCACCGTCGGGATGGCGCGGCGCTCTAACGCACCGAGGTAAAAGTGTCCCTCTTTTTTCGGCGAGCGAAGCAGGATGGTAATATCCTTCGGCTCCGCCTCCCCGGATGCAAGAAGCTCCTCGATGCGCGAAGCGATCCACTCGGCCTCGATCTCGGCCTTGACAAAGTCCTCCTGCTCGTCCAGGCGAAGCTCTTTGACATCTGCATTGATGCAGTGCAGCTCGACCAAAGGCGTCTGAGAACGCGGCTGATCGCGTCCGTCGCGCAGCTGTTCGCGTTCGCCGTAATCCAAATCGCCGACCTCCTCGGACATGACCGAGGAAAACACGCTGTTGACGGCATCTAAAATTTCCGGCTTAGAGCGGAAATTGGCAGAAAGCAAGATCTTTCGCGGCTCGCCGTCAGCGGCTTTTTCATAGTCTGCATAGGCGCGGTATTTACGCAGGAAGATCATCGGGTCAGCCAGACGGAAGCGATAAATGGACTGCTTCACGTCACCGACCATAAACAGATTTTTCCCGTCCTTGGAAACGGAGGAAAAAATCAGATCCTGAATCTCATTCGTGTCCTGATATTCATCGACCATGATCTCGGCATAGCGTTCGGAAATCTCTCCGGCAATGCGCGTGGGAAGCCTCGTCCCCTTTTTTACAAGCAGGCGCAGTGCTTCACTCTCCAAATCGGAATAATCCAACAGGTGACGGCGCCGTTTTTCATAGGCATAGGTCTCGCGGAAGCGCTTCACGACCGTAAACGCGCCGGAAAGCGCAAGGGTCGTGCTCTTTGCCTCCCGGATCGCCTCGCTGCGCTCCATGGTAAACTGCGAAAGCACGGCTGCGACCTGCGTTTTGATGCGGTCGCGCTTTGCGCGCATCTTCGCCTTGAAATCCTCCGGAGCGTCGTCCTTTTTGATCGTGCCGACGCGCTGATAGGCAGGCTTCCCTGCATTGCGGAACGCCTCCCAGGTGGAAAGCTCTGACAGTGACAGAAGCATTTCGGCATCGTTCTCGAGTGCGGGCGCATAGGCAGTATCAAAGGGAGGATAATCCATGCATTGCTCCGCAAGCCCGGATGCAAAGCGGCTCAGGCGTTTGAGGCGCTTCTGTGCGTCAACGATCAGCTCCCGCTCCCATGCAAGCAGCTCCGTTTTCTCGTCCGGTACGACGGAGGAAAGCGACTGCCGCATCCATTCGTCCGGGTCGGCATGGGTACGCATACTATCATAAAGCCGTAAGACGATGCTGCCCGCTTCCCTGTCGTCGCGGCCATAGCCGAGGGTCTCAACAAAGCAGCGCACCGCAGGGTCGTCTGCGATCTGCGCATAGACCTGCTCCAGTGTCTGTTCAAGTGCCTTTTGACGCAGGGCAAGGCTCTCGCGCTCCTCGGCGACCTTGAAATCCGCCGGGATGTCCAGCTCGTGCGCGTAGGAGCGCAGAATGGACGCACAGAACGAATGCACCGTGGAGATCTGCGCAAGGTTCAGCCGATGAAGCTGGCGTGCCAAGTGGCGGTTGGAGGGATTTTCGGAAAGCGCCTCGGTGATGCCGCGGGCGATCTTGCTTCTAAGCTCTGAGGCCGCCGCCTTGGTATAGGTAATAATTAAGAAATCATCAATGTTTTTCGGATCGTACGCATCGCACAATCGTGCAAGCAAGCGACGCACAAGCACCATCGTTTTGCCGGAGCCCGCTGCCGCCGAAACAAGCAGCGCACCGCCGGAGTTTTCAATGACCGCCTGCTGCGAAGGCGTTAGCTGTTCTTTACTCATATTCTTCCGCCTCCACCTTCTGCCAGAATTCGTCCGGCTTGACCTCGCGTCTGAGACGCTTTTTGACCACATCCGCCTTCACATGGCAGATGTCCTGATAAGGGCAGAAACGGCAGGCGTTTTCCTGATCCGTGCGCCAATAGGGATTGGGCGTGAGAAGGCCGGAGGCGATCTCATCGGTCATGCGCTCCAATGCTCCGAACAGGTATTTTCGCAGTGCCGTAAACTGATTCACGCTTGCAACGCTGCCCGAGGTCGTGCCGTCCCTGCGGAAGGAAAACGGCATGAATACCGGCTTTTCCGCCTGCTCCATGGCACCGAGCACAACAGGATCATCCAAAAGCAGACCCTTGCGCCTGCGAAGCGTGTTCCGGGCATCTTCGATGTCCTTTGAGCTCGGATTCCCTGCGGTGCGTTTCAGCTCCATCCGCGCGGGGAAATAGAGCACTCCGCCGGCAGCTAAATTCTGCCCGTAAAGCGCCTGCCCTCCCTGTTCGAGCGTGAACAGGTAGATCAACATCTGCAGGCCGACACCGTTGAGAATATCGGTCAGGTCAAAGTCCTTTCTGCCGGTTTTGTAGTCCACGACGCGAAGATACGTCATCTGCCCGGCACGGAACACGTCCACCCTGTCCACCGCGCCCTCAAGTCTCGCGTTTGCGTGCTTTCCCACAATGGAGATGGCATCCAGTGCGCCGTCATCTGCAAAGCGTACCTCAAAGCCCTCCGGGGTAAATTCGGTGGTCTGCATTTCGCGGAACAGCTCCTGCGCGACCTCGCGCACCTCGCTGAGATTCCGCTCGAACAGGTAATTGAACCGCTCCGGGCGGTCTTTCAGGTCGGGAATGGTCTGCCGGATGTATTCGTCAATATACTGCTGTGTCAGCTTTGCTACGTGCTCGGCGCTCGTGTTTCGGAAGCCGCCCTCGTCGTGGATCTGCCTGCCGAGCTGTTCAAGCACATAGTGCACAAAGCTGCCGTAATTCGCAGCGTCAAAGCCGGACTGCCTGCGCTCCTTGGCACGCAGACCGTAATTGAGGAAATAGGAAAGGCGGCATTTTGCAAAATGGTCTACGCGGGAGGCTGATAAAAACAGCCGTTCGCCGTAGAGCTTCTCCACGGCGGGCTTTGACAGATCGCCGGGGTTGTGGGATGCCTTTCGAAGGTTCTCCCGCAGCGCAGGAAGGCCGTCGGGGATGCAGGCGGCAAGCGCCTGCCCGTCCTCTTTCAGAGCGCTTGCAAGCTCTAATGCCGCGGCAGGACTGTACCTTGCAGCAAGCGGGAAGGTCTCGGCAGCAGAAGCCTCAAACAGCTCCCCGAGCCGCAGGAATAAAAATGCCTCACTGCCCTTGACGGCGCTGAAAAAGAGCTTCTGCCTTGCGCCGCACAGGACGTTATAAATGCCGTGAAGCTCACGGGTCAGAACGAAGATACTTCCGGGTGCGACCGAAACGCCGAGCTTTTGCAGGTTTTTCCGCTCGCTTTCGGAAAGAAGCCCCGTCTGCCCGGGGCTTGCCGGGAAGCAGCCGTCGTTGGCACCGAGCAAAAGCAGAATTTTCGTCTCGTTCTGCCGCTGTGCCATGACAGAGCCGATGGAAACCGCGTCCAGCGTTGCCGGGATCGTACCGACACGGTACTCCGAAAGCATGGCACGCAGAAGCCTTGTGAACTCCTCGGGCGTGCGGACGGTCCTGGAAAGCAGATTATAAAGCTGCTCCAGGGCGGAGATCACGATGCCGTAAAGCTGCTGATACTCCTGCGCCCTTTGAAGCTGCCCCTGCGCAGCGCTTGCCTCTGCAAGGGCGGTAAGACGGCCGGAAAGGTCGATTTTTTCCAAAAAGTCATACAGGGCAAGCACCATTTCGCCGGTATTCGCGGCGGAAAAAAGCCTGTCCTTCAGGCAGACAAGGGTGGTACCGAGAAGCGCGCGGTCTTCATTGAGAAGCGCTAAGGCCTCCGGATCGGCCTTTTCACCGTAGCCGCCCGGCGGCATCGTCCATTCGCGCCGGTAGTCCTTGCCGGTAATGCCCCAGGTCAGAACGTAGTTTTCCAGGCGGCTGCAGCGGTCGGCGGAAATCAGGTCGATGCCGGATTTCAGGAAGGCAAATACATCGTCTGCCTCCATGCCGTCGGTCGCGGCATCAAGCGCCGAAAGCACCGTGCGGATGACGGGCTTTGCAAGGATGTCCTCGGAGCCGGAATAATAGGCAGGGATCTGATAGCGGGAGAAGACCGCACGGAAAATCGGCTGATAGGTTCCCATGTCGCCGCAGGCAACGCAGATGTCGCGGCAGCGGAAGCCCTCTGTCAGCAGGCGGAGGATCGTCCCGGCGCAAGCAACCACCTCAGAGTATTCATCGGGATAGCTTGCAAAGCACACGCCTGCCTGCGCCGCGCCAAACGCCTCCGGGACCCCCGAGAACAGAAACTTCTTCAGGTGGGTCAGCTCAGCCGCCTCCTTTGCGCCGGGGATATAGACATATTCCGTGTCGATCAGGAGTCGTTCAGCAATGCGCTCGATTTGCCGCAGGGTCGTGCGGACACCGTCAAAGATGGCCTGCCCCTCATAAAGATCGTCACAAAGAAGGCAGAGCGTGACCTCCTCCGAGCCCTCCAGCAGGGCGGCAAGGATATCGGTCTCGAGCGCGTTAAAGTCAGAAAAGCCCTCAAAATAGAAGTGCTTTCCACGGGCATAATCGCAGGATAAGAGCGTGCGGAGCAGCTTCATAAGCCGCGTGGAGGGGTCCGTATTGCCATTGGCGCAGACGGCCTCGTAGCTTTCAAGAAGCAGGGAAATTTCCTCGAGCTTCTGACCCAGAACGCCGCTTGCATTCCGGCTTGCCTCGGCTAAATCTCCGGATGTGACGCGGAAGGCCTTGCACTCGTCGAGCGTGTCCAGAAGCTGCCGCAAAAACTCGGGCTTCGCGGCACAGGCACCGTAAATTTTCAGCCGGGAGCGGATCTGCTCAATGGAGGCTGCCGCCGCAATGAGTCTGCCGCCGTTGTCCATCGGAACATCCGCGGCACCGCCGTAGATGGAAAAGACACGCTCGGCAAGACGGGAAAAGCTCAAAACCTCCGCATAACGGCACACGCGGTCGCCGCCTGCGGAAAGAAGCGCACGCTCCGCCGAATGGGAAAACTGGTCGGGCACGATCAGCACATGAGAGCCCTTCAAGGCATCGGCGGCCTGCGTGACAGTATGTAAAAGCGTTTTTCTGGTTTCCCGCCAATCGGGACCATAAAGGATCTTGAGCATAAAGTATCTCCTTATGTGTGTAAGAGAAACGAAATAGAATTCGCGGTAGGGGCGCTAAACAGAAATTTAGCGC
>JAKSPM010000051.1 GCA_024404825.1 Clostridia bacterium | reverse complement strand
CGCAAAACGATGTTTTGCGGGCGCGATTGACATCGCGCGTTCAAAAAGTTATAATGTATTCGGAAAGGAAGTGCTTGCATGACAATTCGAGAAAGAATGGAGCATCAGGAGCATCTGATCCTGTCTGAATATGCCTGCTTTTCGGATGCCTCCAAGGGGCGCGATCATTCGCAGCCCGAGAGCGATACCCGTACCTGTTTCCAACGGGATACCGACCGAATCCTGCACAGCAAGTCATTCCGCAGACTTATGCACAAAACGCAGGTGTTTTTGAAGCCTGAGGGCGACCATTACAGAACGCGTCTGACGCATACCTTAGAGGTCACACACATCGCTCGCTCGATCGCGCGCGGCTTACAACTCAATGAAGATCTTACCGAGGCAATGGCAATGGGCCATGACCTCGGTCATACGCCGTTTGGCCACGCCGGAGAGGTCGCGCTGACAGAAGTTCTCGGCGAGCCGTTCAACCATAACGAGCAGTCCCTGCGCGTGGTGGATGTGCTGGAAAATAACGGCGAAGGCTTGAATCTTACATATGAGACCCGCATGGGTATCCTCGGCCACACCTGGGGCGCCAGAGACCCTGAAACTCTGGAGGGCATGGTGCTTCGCTATGCAGACCGTATTGCCTACATGAATCACGACATCGACGATGCCATGCGCGGCAATATCCTGACCGAAGCGGATATTCCGAAATCCGTTGTCAATGTCCTCGGGCAGACCCATTCCGAACGCATCAACACCATGGTCGAGGATATTATTCTTGCCTCGCAGGGAAAAAATCAAATTATGATGCACGCACCAGTAGAACAGGCAATGAATGAATTGCGTGAGTTTATGTTTGATTCGGTCTATCACAACCCAATCGCCAAGGCGGAAGAATCCAAGGGCAGAGAGATCATCAAGCAGCTGTTTGATTTCTATATGAAACACCCCGAAAATCTGCCTGAGGGCTATGCCGCACAGCTTGATTTTGACGGACTTCCGCGTGCTGTATGCGATTATATCGCCGGCATGACCGATAAATACGCCATCAACAAGTTTTCCGAGATCTATATCCCGCTCGGCTGGCAGATACGCTAAAGAATAAGATTATCAATCATTCACAGAATAAGGAGGTGACACCGTGGCTTTCCCGCCTGCATTTCTTGACGAGCTCGTTACGCGAAATCCAATTGAGGACGTCGTAGGTCAATATGTCAATCTGACAAAAAAAGGCAACAACCTGTTTGGCCTTTGTCCGTTCCACGGTGAAAAAACGGCCTCCTTTTCTGTCGCGGTGGACAAGCAGATCTATTACTGCTTCGGCTGCCATAAGGGCGGCGGTGTCGTCAACTTTATTATGGAGATCGAGAACCTCACTTATCCGGATTCCGTTCGTTTTCTTGCCAAGCGTGCCGGACTGGAGGTGCCCGAGGATGAAAAATATCAGTCCCGCTACCGCCAGAATGAGCGACTTTGGGCGCTTTGCAAGGACGCTGCACGCTTTTTCCATGAGCAGCTGATGAGCGAAGCAGGGAAGCCCTGCCGCGAATACATCATCAAGCGCGGTTACAACAAGCAGACCGTGACGAGATTTGGCTTCGGCTATGCGCCGAATGACTGGTCAAAAATGACCGACGCACTCCACGAAAAGGGCTACCGTTGGGAAGAAATGCTCGAAGCCGGACTCGTGGTAAAATCTGAAAAAAACGGCAAGTTCTATGACCGCTTCCGCAACCGCCTGATGGTGCCAATCATCGACCTTCGCGGAAACATCATCGGCTTCGGCGGCAGAGTGCTCGACGACAGCAAGCCGAAATACCTTAACAGCCCCGAAACGCCGATCTTCAACAAACGCAAAAACCTCTTTGCACTTAATACGGCTAAAAAAACCAAATTCGATATGCTGATTTTGTGCGAGGGCTATATGGATGCCATTGCACTGCACCAGTACGGCTTTGACTGTGCCGTAGCCTCTCTCGGTACCTCTCTGACCGAGGAGCAGGCCACTTTGATGTCCAAGTATACCTCCAAGGTCGTATTGACTTATGACGGCGACGAAGCAGGGCAGAACGCGACCAAACGAGCCATACCGATTCTCGAAAAAGCCGGATTGCAGGTCAAGGTACTGCGGATGCAGGGCGCGAAGGATCCCGATGAATTTCTGAAAAAATACGGTGCCGACCGTTTCCGTCTGCTTTTGGAGCAATGCGAGAATCAGGCCGAATACCGTTTAGAATCCCTCAAACGTAAGTATGATTTTAATTCCGATGAACAGCGCGTCGAATTTCTGCGGCAGGCGGCAATGCTCGTTTCGAGCTTTACAAGTGCGGTCGAGCGCGAGATATACGGCAACCGCGCAGCAGAGGCAGCCGGTGTGACGCCGGAGGCAATGAAGCTGGAGATCGGCAAGGCCTATAAAAAGCGCAAGGCCATCGAACGCAAGGCACAGGAAAAGCAGGATCTTTCGCCCGCAACACAGCAGCAGCCGAAAATTCGTTCCATTCGGTATGACAATCTCCGTTCCGCCATGGCGGAGGAAGGGCTGCTTCAAATGCTGATAAAAGCCCCGGAGCTGTTTGAAAAGACCGGCACGCTTACGGAAAACGCCTTTTCCGCGCCTGTACTCGGCAAGGCCTATCGCATATTAAACGAGAATTATTCGTCTTTCGGGACAGTCTCCGCAACAAGCCTCGAATCAGAGCTTTCTGCCGACGAAATGTCCCATATCTCCGCAATTATGCAAAAGAAAGACCTGATCGTTTCTGAAAAAGCCTTCGCGGATTATCTTAAGATCATCCGCGATGAGGCAGAGAAGAGAAACGGCGGAGCGGATCTTCTTGCAATGCGAGAGCGAATGAAAGATAAAAAAAGCTACGGAGGATAATTTATGACAGAAAATTTAATGAAGCAGCGTCTTCAACAGCTCCTTGAATACGGCAAAGCCAATGGCAAAATTCCCTCCAAGGTATTGTTGGAAACACTGGATTCCATTGACGCATCCGAAAGTCAGACCGATGAAATTTATGATGCTTTAGAAACAGCCGGGATCGAGATCGATGTGTCTGATGTTGCGGAGCTGATCGCAAAATCCGAGGATATGCTTCCGAGCGACGAGGACATTACGCAGATCGAAGAGGAAGAACTTGCAGATACCGAGGAACTTTCCGAATCGCTGAGCGTCTCTGACCCCGTAAGAATGTATCTTAAGGAGATCGGCAAGATCTCTCTGCTTTCCGGCGAGGATGAGCTGGAGATTGCAAAGCGCATGGCAGAGGGCGACGAAGCGGCAAAGAAGCAGCTGACGGAAGCAAATCTTCGCCTGGTCGTTTCCATTGCAAAGCGCTATGTCGGCAGAGGTATGCTGTTTCTTGACCTCATTCAGGAGGGCAACCTGGGCCTTTTGAAGGCTGTGGAAAAGTTCGACTACACCAAGGGCTATAAGTTCTCCACCTATGCGACCTGGTGGATCCGTCAGGCCATTACCCGCGCTATTGCCGATCAGGCGAGAACGATCCGTATCCCCGTGCATATGGTCGAAACGGTCAATAAGGTCAACCGCGCAACGCACGAGCTTGTGCAGGAGCTTGGCCGCGATCCTTCCACCAAGGAGATCGCAGACAGCCTCGGTCTTACTACCGATAAGGTGGAAGAGATCATGAAGCTTGCACAGGAGCCTGTTTCCCTGGAGACCCCTGTCGGTGAAGAGGATGACAGCCATCTGGGCGACTTCATTCAGGATGAGACCACGACCGCACCTGCGGAAAGTGCTTCGTTCAATATGCTCCGCGAGCAGCTCAATGAGGTGATGAAAACCCTGACCCCGCGGGAAGAAAAAGTGCTTCGCCTGCGCTTCGGCTTAGAAGACGGCAGAGCGCATACGTTAGAAGAGGTCGGTCTGGAATTCGATGTGACCCGCGAGCGCATCCGTCAGATCGAGGCCAAGGCATTGCGTAAGCTCCGCCATCCGTCCCGCTCCAAAATCCTCAAGGATTTCCTGAACTGACTGTGACGTCTCAGATGAATGTTTTACGAATTTTGGAATCTTTTGCTTGACATATTCAAAAAAATCCGTATCATATCTGTGTTAGGCTTATTGACTTACAGGAGGTAATAACTATGTTTGACAGAGTCGTACAATATCTTTCTGAACAACTCGATATTTCCGAAGAAGATATCTCCAGAGATACCACCTTTGACAGCCTTCATTTGGATTCTCTCGACACCGTTGAGATGATTATGGATCTGGAAGAAGAGCTCGGTGTTGATCTTGATCTCGAGGATAAGCTTTCCACCGTCGGCGAGCTTGTTGACTTTATCGAGAATAAGCTCGGCTAAAACTACATAACGTAATAAAGAATCGGTCTGTAGCAAGGTCGCACTAGTCGGGGAGATAGCGGTGCCCTGTCGCCTGCAATCCGCTACAGCAGGGATGAATTCCCATACCCGGACGTATTCGGTGTTGTCTGACCCTCGTAAGTGGTGTTGAGGGATCGGTCTTGCGCAATGAACTCCCGTGAACCATGTCAGATGGGGAACCAAGCAGCATTAAGCGGATCTGTTCGTGTGCCGCAAGGAAGCCGTTCCTGAGCTAACTGCCCGGGTAACGGACATCGTTTCCGTTCAAATATGGGTGTGCGATCTTGTTACAGATCGATTCTGAAATGATGAAACAGGATGCATCTGCATCCTGTTTTTTATGTAAAAATAGCTTGTTAGGGCAGGGAAAATGTGGTATGATAGAAAAAGAAAAGTAGGAGGTGAGATGCTTGTATCAGGCACTTTACAGAAAATACCGTCCCAAGACCTTTGACGAGGTCGTCGGGCAGAACAGCATCACGCAGACCTTAAAGGCGCAGCTCTCCTCCGGCAGATTATCTCATGCCTATTTGTTCACCGGCACCAGAGGCACCGGCAAGACAAGCTGTGCGAAGATCCTTGCCAAAGCAGTCAACTGCGAGCATCCCGTTGACGGAAATCCCTGTAACTGCTGTCCGGCCTGCAAGAGCATCGAATCCGGCGCCTGCATGGATGTTTTGGAAATCGACGCCGCCTCCAACAACGGTGTGGATAACGTACGTTCTCTTCGTGATGATGCGATCTATACACCCTCTGAGGTAAAAAAGCGCGTTTATATCATCGACGAGGTGCATATGCTTTCACTTTCGGCGTTCAATGCGCTGCTCAAGATCATTGAAGAGCCGCCCGAGCATTTGCTGTTCATTCTTGCAACGACCGAGCTGAACAAGGTTCCCGCGACCATCCTTTCGCGCTGTCAGAGATTCTCTTTCCGACGTTTGACACCGGAGGATATCGCATCGAGAATCAACTATGCGGCATATCAGGAGGGCATCGACATCACACCCGATGCAATGAAGCTCCTTGCGCGTCTTGCAGACGGTGCCATGCGTGACGGCATGAGTCTGCTTGACCAGTGTGCTTCCGCCGCGGACGGCACGCTCACCGTAGAAGAAATTTACCGCTGCCTTGGCCTTGCCGGAAACCGCAACATTACAAGCCTGTTCGACGCAATTTCCCGCCACGATACAGCGCAAGCGCTTTCGGTATTCTCCAAAATGTATTCCGAAGGCAAAGACCTTGCAGCTTTTCTGAATGAAATGTGCGATCTTGCAAGAGATCTGCTTCTGATGAAAACGGCGCCGAGCGCCGCTGATAATATGCTCTGCGGGCTTTGCACTGAGAGTGAGCTGAACGAGCTTCTTCCAAAGTTCTCCGGCGGCGAGCTTCTGCGCATGGTGGAGATCATTCAGTCGACCTCCGCCGGCTTTACGAGGAGCGCAAGCCGCAGGGTAGATGTGGAGCTTTGCCTGTTGCAGCTGTGTGAGCCATCTTTAAGTTTGGATGCCGAGTCCATCAATGCACGGCTTTCCCGCTTGGAGGATAAGATCAGCAGCGGCAGCTTTACGGCTGCGTCTCCCGCACCCAAAGCTGAGCCTCTTGAAGTAAAGGCAGAAGAGGAAGAAGAGGAAGAGCGTCCTCCGCTTCCCGATGATAACGACGATCCCTTTGCAGCACCCGCACGCAGCGTGCAAAGGAAATCCGACTTTTGGCCGGAACTGGTCGAGAAGCTTCAAAGAGAGCTGCGGCCTCCGGTCAGCGGTTTCTTCCTTGCCGGTGCGCAATCTCCGGTCAAGGGCGTGCTGAAGGGCTCTGTGCTGTATTTGGAATGTGCACCCGGCCCCTTTAAGCCGAACATCGAAAAGCCCGATGTGCTTGCCATCGTGCAGGAAAAGGCGCAGAGCATTTTAGGTCAGGACATCCGGGTCCGTGTGATCGCGCAGGGTGGCCGCACGGAGGATGAAAACGACGGAATCAATTCGCTGCTTTCTTTCGGATCGCAGCATAGTGATATTTTTGAAATCAAATAATAAGGAGACTTTATATTATGGCAAAAGGCGGATATCGCGGCCCCATGGGCGGCGGCATGAACATGAATATGCTTAAACAGGCGCAGAAGATGCAGCAGGATATGCTCAAGATGCAGGAGGAAATGGAAACCAAAGAATACGAGGCAACCTCCGGCGGCGGTATGGTCAAGGCTGTAGTAAACGGCAAGCATGAGATCATTCGTATGGAAATCGACCGAGAGGCGGTCGATCCCGAAGATGTTGAAATGCTCCAGGATATGATCGTTGCGGCAGTCAACGAGGCAATGCGTGCGGCAGACGCCGATGCTTCTGCCAATATGTCGAAGCTGACCGGCGGCATCAACCTCGGAGGCCTCTTCTGATATGCGTTATTTCCCCGCCGCATTAGATCGGCTGACCGAACAATTTGCAAAGCTGCCCGGTATCGGCTCAAAGACTGCGCAGCGTTTGGCGTTTTATGTTTTGAGCCTTCCGCAGGACGAGGCGGAGGAATTCGCCGATGCCATTGTCGGGGCGAAAAAGGAAGTCCGGCTATGTCCGGTCTGCCAGAACCTGACCGACCGCGAGATCTGCGCGATCTGTGACGACGACCAGCGCGATCACAGTGTGATCTGCGTTGTGGCAGAGCCCAAGGATGTCATTGCCATGGAACGTGCCCGCGAGTTTAACGGTGTGTACCATGTTCTGCACGGTGTCATTTCTCCTTTGAATCATATGGGACCTGATGATATCCGCATCCGTGAGCTTCTGGCAAGAGTCAGCGAGGGTACGGTGCGTGAGGTCATTATGGCGACCAATCCCGATACAGAGGGCGAGGCGACAGCCATGTATATTTCCCGCCTTCTCAAGCCTCTGGAGGTCAAGGTCACCCGGCTTGCCTACGGAATCCCCGTTGGCAGTCAGCTTGAATATGCGGATGAGATCACCTTGCTGCGTGCCTTAGAAGGACGCAGAGAAATCGGATAAAAACAGGAAGTGGCGTATGAATACACAGGATCAATTCAATATGGCGATGCTCTGCGATTTTTATGAGCTGACCATGGGAAACGGGTATCTCAAGAACGGCTATCAGGATAAAATTTGCTATTTTGATGTTTTCTTCCGACGCTGTCCCGATCAAGGCGGCTTTGCTATCGCAGCAGGTCTGCAACAGGTCATTGAGTACATTCAGAATCTTCACTTTTCTGAAGAAGATATTGCCTATCTTCGCGGCAGAGAACTGTTCTGTGAGGAATTCCTTGACTACCTGCGCAATTTCAAATTTCACGGAGATATTTGGGCAGTTCCCGAGGGAACGCCGATTTTCCCGCGTGAGCCGATCCTGACTGTTCGTGCGCCTGCCATTGAAGCACAGTTAATTGAGACCTACTTGCTTCTTGTGCTCAACCACCAAAGTCTCATTGCAACGAAGGCCAACCGCGTTGTACGTGCTGCCGACGGCAGAACCGTCTTAGAATTCGGCTCCCGACGTGCGCAGGGCGCTTACGGCGCCATCCTGGGCGCAAGAGCGGCCTATATCGGCGGCTGTCACGGAACTGCCTGCACCATTTCTGACCAGATTTTCGGCGTCAGAGCCTCCGGTACGATGGCGCACTCCTGGGTGCAGATGTTCGACTCTGAATATGAAGCCTTCAAAAAATACTGCGAGGTCTATCCGAACAACGCAGTTCTTCTTGTTGACACTTATAACACGCTCAAAAGCGGCATTCCCAATGCCATTCGCGCGTTCAATGATGTATTAAAGCCCCTCGGCATTACCAGCTGCGGCATTCGCCTTGACTCCGGCGACCTGACCTACCTTACCAAAAAAGCCCGTCAGATGCTCGATGAAGCAGGCTGGACAGGCTGTAAGATCTCTGTTTCCAATTCTTTGGACGAGTACATTATTCAGGATCTTCTGCGTCAGGGTGCGGTCATTGATATGTTCGGCGTCGGCGAGCGCCTGATCACCGCACGCTCCGAGCCTGTTTTCGGCGGCGTATACAAGCTGGTCGCCATTGAAAATGAAGCAGGGGAGGTCATCCCGAAGATCAAGATCAGCGCAGATGTCGGCAAGATCACGAATCCCCATTTCAAAAAGCTCTACCGCTTCTTCGGCAACGATACCGGGAAGGCGATCGCCGACTATATGTGCCTGCAGGATGAAATCGTGGACGACAGCAAAGACCTTGAAATCTTTGACCCGGATGCCACGTGGAAGCGCAAGACCGTCTACGATTTTACGGCAAAAGAGCTCCATGTTCCGATTTTCAAAAACGGAGAATTGGTCTATCAGACGCCCGATCTCAACGAGGTCAGGGCCTACTGCCTTGCACAGGTCGATTCTCTTTGGGATGAGGTCAAGCGCTTTGATAATCCGCATACATACTATGTTGATCTGTCACAGAAGCTCTATGATGTGAAGTTCAACCTGCTCAAAGAAAACGCCTGATGAAAAGACGTTCTAAGGCGGGCGTGATTGCGCGGTGCGGGCTTTTGGGGGCGCTGGCGATCGTCATCATGCTGATGGCAGGTATGATCCCTGCGGCGACGTTCTGCTGCCCTGTGCTTGTGCTGTTCCTGATGATCCCGGTGATCTCGGAATGCGGCGGCAAATGGGCGATCGTATGGTATGCCGCCGTATGTGTTTTGAGTTTTGTTCTGACCTTTGCCAACCCTGAGGCAACGTTGATCTATTTGTTTCTGGGCTATTATCCTTTGCTTCGGAAATACATCAACCGTCTGCCGTTTCTGCCGATCCGGCTTGCGACCAAGCTGTTGCTTTTTAATGCAGCCATCGCTGCAGCTTACTCGATTTTGCTCTTTGTGCTGAAGCTGCCGGAGCTGATCTCCGATCTTGCGGAGACAGGGAAGTGGATGCTTCTTTCGGGCATTGCGGTGGCAAATGTCTGCTTTTTCCTTACGGACTATGTGCTTGGCCGTTTTGAAATCTATTATGCCGTGAAGCTCCGGAAAAAGCTGAAATTTTGATATAAAAACATCGCTATTGCACATACAATAGCGATGT
>JAKSPM010000050.1 GCA_024404825.1 Clostridia bacterium | reverse complement strand
TCGCTAAACAATAATTTACACGCCGCAGGGGCGATGCCCTTCGTGGGATAAAAAATGACCGTGCTTGTTCAAAGAGGAACAAGCACGGTCATTTTTTACAACTTATTTTTCAATCAGCAATTCTGCGATTTGGATGGCGTTGGTTGCGGCACCCTTTCTGACCTGGTCGCCGCAGCACCACAGGCACAGACCGTTCGGGTCGGTCAGATCCTTGCGGATCCTGCCGACGAAGACGATGTCCTGATCGGAGGTGTCAAGCGGCATCGGGTAGATCTTCTTTGCAAGGTCGTCTACCAGCTTGCAGCCGGGGGCGGATGCAATGGCGCGGCGAGCTTCCTCTACGGAAACCGGACGGTCAAAGTGCATCTGAACGGAGATCGAATGGCTGCGGACGACCGGTACGCGCACGCAGGTGCAGGAGACCTTGAGACCGGGCAGGTGCATGATCTTTCTGCCCTCGTTCTGCATCTTCATTTCCTCGGAGGTGTAGCCTTCATAAGCTTCGCCGCCAATCTGCGGAATCAGGTTGAATGCGATCTGATAGGGGAAGACCTTGGGCTCCGTCGGCTGACCCTTAGAAAGGGCTTCGACTTCGGCAGCAAGCTCAATGGGGCCGCCGGCACCTGCACCGGAAACTGCCTGATAGGTTGAGGCAACCATCGTGCGGATGGGAGAAAGGCCGCTGAGCGCATTGACTGCGGTTAGAGTAATGATCGTGGAGCAGTTCGGGTTGGAGATGATGCCGTGATGGTTCTTCACATCCTCGGGGTTGATTTCGGGAATGACAAGCGGCACATTCGGGTCCATGCGGAAAGCAGAGGAATTATCTACGAACACGGCACCGGCTTTGACGATCGCGTCTGCAAACTGCTTTGCGATGTCGTTTTCGGCGGCACCGAGAACGATGTCGATTCCGTTGAAGGCCTCATTGCAGGCTTCTTCGATCATAATCGGGCGGCCGTTCCATTCGACGACCTTGCCGGCACTGCGGGAGCTTGCCAGAAGGTGCAGCTCATTTACGGGGAAATTGCGTTCTTCAAGAATTTTCATCATTTCGCGGCCAACCGCACCGGTTGCGCCGAGAATAGCAACATTATAGGTTTTCATGGGGTGCCTCCTAGTTTACAAAACTGTTATATAATACGCCGATGGTCTTGGCAAAGTCCTTGCCGTCCACGCCGACGATGATATTCAATTCATCCGGGCCCTGAGAGATCATGCGGATGTTGATGCCGTTTTCACCGAGCTTGGCGAAGATCTGACCGGAAACGCCTGCGCGGAATGCCATTTTTCTGCCGACGGCGGCAACGATGGCGATGTTTTCCGTGACCTTGATGTTGTCGGGCTTCAGGGACTTCTGCAGCTCACCGATGACGGAGTACAGGCAGGGGGAGATTTTTTCGGTGGAGACAACGAGAGAAAGTGAGTCTATGCCGTTGGGGGCGTATTCGACGCAGACATTGTGTGCCTCAAAGATCTCCAAAATCTGGCGGAACGCGCCGACTTCGCCGGACATTCCGCTCTTTTCGACCGTGATGATCGAATAGTTTTTCTTTCCTGCGATGCCGGTGATAAAGCCCGGGCGGGATTCCTGCGTATCGTCAAATTCCTCGCAGATCAGGGTGCCGGGGTGGTCAGGCTCGTTGGTGTTGCGGATGTTGACGGGGATGTGCTTTTCGCGGACGGGGAAGATGGTCATCTCGTGCAGCACCTGCGCACCGATGTAGGAAAGCTCGCGCAACTCGTTGTAGGTGACACGCTCAATGGGCTTGGGGTTGTCGACAATGCGGGGGTCTGCCATCAGAATTCCGGAAACGTCCGTCCAGTTCTCATAGACATCCGCATTGAGTGCCGCTGCGGCAAGTGCGCCTGTGATGTCGGAGCCGCCGCGGGAGAAGGTCTTGATCCTGCCGTCGGGCATTGCACCGTAGAAACCGGGCATAACGACCTTTTTGCCGTCTGCGAGCTTGTTCAGTGCTTCATAGGAAACGGCCTGATCGACATTGCCGTCATATTTGAAGCGCATCCAATCCTTGGAATCGACAAAGTCGAAGCCGAGATAATCCGCCATCAGCTTGGCGGCAAAATATTCACCGCGGGAGACGAGCTCATCCTGCGAAATGCCGGAATCCAGCTTTTTACGCAGGACGGCAAATTCACTCTCTAAATCGGTTTTGAGGCCGAGCTCGTTGCGGATCTCCAGATAACGGTTGGAGATCATTTCAAAAATGCCGTCACAGTTGACACCGTACTGCAGGTGTGCATAGCAAAGATATAAAAGGTCCGTGACCTTGTGGTCGTCCTTGAAGCGTTTGCCCGCAGCGGAAACAACAACGACCGTTCTTGCAGGGTCGGCGTCAATGATGGATTTGATTTTTTGGAACTGTTTGGCGTCTGCCATGGACGAGCCGCCAAACTTGACAACTTTTAACATGATATTCTCCTTAGCGGATGCCTGCGATGAAGCATTCCGGGTCTTCTTTGATTTTTTCTTTTGCCCACGCGTGCATTTCCTTCACACTGACAAGGTGGGTCATCACGCCGTTGCCCATGGGCTTGGACATATGCTCGCCGAGCCAGCTGTCGGGGCAGGAGGTTCGGACATAATAATAATGTTCTTCACGGTCGTTGTAAACAGGCACGTATTTGAGGGCACCGGCATAGAAGTCCTTCACACCGCTTGCAATGTCAACACAGTCCTGTACGCAGTTGAATGCGGTGGGATAGCGGCCGGCACCCTGCCCGTAGAAGCTGAGTCTGCCGACGTTCTCACCGATGAAGGTGATGAGGTTGAAGTTGGAGGGAATATTTGCGTCCGGTTCGTTTGCAGGAACCAAGATGGGCTCAACAAAGGCGGCAACGCCGTCATCAATGCGCATGGCATTGGCGGTGAGCTTGCAGACAACATTCTCGCTCTTGAACAGGTCAATATCTTCCTTCCGGATGCCGCGGATGCCGAACACGGGGACATCTGCTTCGGTCAAAAGGCAGTTGAAGGCGATGTTGGCCGAAATGATGACCTTCCGCTGAATGTCCAGACCGTCAATGTCTGCCGAGGGGTCAGCCTCGGCATAGCCGAGTGCCTGCGCCTCACTTAACGCCTTATCAAAGGCAACGGGGCTGGAGCGCATGGTCTCTAAAATATAATTGGTGGTACCATTCATAATGCCCCAAATTTCGGAGATCTTATCTACGCGCTTTGCGCGCTCCAGGCTGGTCAGCCACGGCAGACCGCCGCCGACGGCAGCCGTGCAGCGGAAGGCAACGCCGCGTTTTGCGGCAAGAGAGGTCAGCTCCGTGAAATAGTGGCAGACCAGGTGCTTGTTCGCCGTAACAAAGTTTTTGCCTTTTTCCATAGCCTGAACGGCAAATTCATAGCTCGGGTGCAGACCGCCCAAAACCTCCACGACCGTATCAATCTCGGGGTCATTCAGGATGACGGAATAGTCATGCACGAGCTTGTCACCCAGCTCGGGGAACTCGCGCAGATCAAGCACATACTTGATCTCTAAATCCGCCTGCTTGGAAATGATATGGTAGACACCGGCACCGACGGTACCGAAACCTAATAAACCGATCTTCATAATGTTCACATCCCATGGAATTTTTACGAAAGTGTTTGCCGTAGAAAAACACTTGACTTTGCGTTGGAAACAATATATCATAGAACCAATGAAAAAGCAAGAAAAAGATTGGAGTATTTTTATGTTATATCAGAGCACAAGAAACAAAAATCTGACCGCGACCTCCACGCAGGCCGTCCTGCACGGCCTGGCTCCGGACGGCGGCCTTTATGTATTACCCGACCTGAAGGCACTTTGCTTTGACTGGCGCGCTGCGCTTAAACAGGATGTGCGCGGCATGGCAGCCTCCATTCTGGGAGCTTTGCTGCCGGATTATGAGAATATGCCGGAGCTTGTTCGCCGTGCCTACGACGGCAAGTTTGAGACCGACGAGCTGACCCCGCTCGTCAAGGTCGGCGACGACTATGTTTTGGAGCTGTTCCGCGGCCCCACCTCTGCGTTTAAGGATGTGGCACTTTCCATGCTGCCGCAGCTGATGACGGCGGCAAGAAAGCAGGAAAAGCTCGATGATGAGATCGTCATTCTGACGGCGACCTCCGGCGACACCGGCAAGGCGGCGCTTGCAGGCTTCTGCGATGTCGAGGGCATTAAAATCTTGGTATTCTATCCCGATCAGGGTGTTTCGGCCGTGCAGAAGGCACAGATGGTCACGCAGGAGGGCAGCAATGTCGGCGTGTGCGCCATCCGCGGCAACTTTGACGATGCGCAGACCGGTGTAAAAACGGTTTTTTCCCGCGCGGAAAACGAAAAACTGCTGGAGGGAAAGGGCGTAAGGCTTTCTTCCGCAAACTCCATCAACATCGGCCGCCTTGCACCGCAGGTCGTTTACTATTTCAAAGCCTATGCCGACCTCGTAAAGCAGGGGCGCATTGAAATCGGCGACAAGGTGGACTATGTTGTGCCGACCGGTAACTTCGGCGATATTCTGGCGGGCTACTTTGCCAAGGAATTAGGCCTTCCTGTGGGAATGCTCGTGTGCGCTTCCAACGCCAACGACGTTTTGACCGAGTTTATCCGCACAGGCCGGTATAACCGCGTGCGCCCGTTCCATAAGACCTATTCTCCGTCGATGGATATTCTGGTCTCCTCCAATCTGGAAAGACTTCTGTTCTATGTCTCCGGCGGAGACGATGCAAAGATCGCAGACCTTATGGCACAGCTGAAAGAAAACGGCGAGTATCAGGTGGATGACACCATGCTCTGTTCTATTCAGGCACAGTTCTGGGCAGGCTGCTGTGATGATAAGGCCACGCAGGAGACGATCGGCAAGGTCTGGAAGGACTGCGGCTATCTCTGCGACACCCACACGGGCGTTGCGTGGACGGTCGCACAGCAGTACAAAAATGAGCGTACCGGGTCTGCACCCGTGGTGGTGCTCTCCACCGCTTCTCCTTATAAATTCCCGGTTGCCGTGCTTGATGCCATCGGCGAAGACGCTTCCGGCGACGAATTTGCCGTGATGGATCGCCTGTATGACGCAACGAAAGTGCCGGTGCCGCAGCAGCTGGCAAATCTTCGCAGCTGCGCAGTCCGGCATACGGATGTCATTGACCGCGAAACCATCCTTGATTATGTTTTGAATAAGGTCAGCAGGAAAGACTGGTTCTGATATGAAAAAATATATTATTCTGATTGGCGACGGCATGGCGGACAACCCCGTCGAAGCCCTTTCCGGCAAGACCCCGCTGGAGGCGGCGGAAAAGCCCGTCATCGACGCCCTTTGTAAAAAATCCATGCTCGGTTCGGTGCGCAATGTTCCCGCGCTCCTGCCGCCGGGCAGCGATACCGCGATTTTGTCCATCTTCGGCTGTGACCCCAACCGTTATTTTACCGGCAGAAGCCCCTTAGAGGCGGCCGGCTGCGGCATTTCGGTTTTGCCCGGAGATATCAGCTATCGGTGCAATATGGTCACATTCTCGGAAGAGGATGTCCCCTTGGAGGAAAAACGAATTCTGTCGCACAACGCGGGCAACATCGACGCCGAGACCTCGATTGCCCTTATTACCGAGCTATGCGCCGACCCGGAATTCAAGCAGAAAATGGATGCGATCGGCCTGCGCATTGAGCCCACGCCCTCGTTCCGTCACATTGCCATCCAGCGCGGCGGCGATACCGAAAATATGCTTGCCGCACCGCCCCATGACCATCTCGGCGAGGTCTGCGGCAGCCTCATTATGAGCGGTAATGAAAACGCCATGGCACTGCGGGAGCTGATGGTACTTGCCAACCGGAAGCTGGAATATCATCCGCTCAATGAGCAGCGAAGAAAAGACGGCAAGCTTCCCGCCAACGGCATTTGGTTTTGGGCAGAGGGGACGGCGGTTCAGCTGCCGAACTTTGAATCCGCCTATCGCCATTTCGGCTCCGTCATTTCGGCAGTTCCGCTCGTTCACGGCATTGCTGCGCTTTGCGGCTTGAAGCCCGTCAGTGTGGAGGGCGCGACCGGGGAAATCGACACGAATTATGCCGGAAAAATCGAAGCGGCAAAAAAATGTCTTTTGTCTGATGACGATTTTCTGTGTCTGCACATTGAAGCTCCCGATGAGGCCACGCACAACGGCCGCCTTGACCATAAGCTGCTTGCCATCCGTCAGTTAGACGAGCTCGTAACAAAGCCGCTCACGGAGTTCTTGGCGGATGAGGGGATCGACTACCGGATGCTCGTCCTGTCCGATCATAAGACCCTGATGTCGACCCGCGGCCATGACGGCGACCCTGTGCCATTCTTCCTCTATGACAGCACAAAACAAGAAGGCTCCGGCCTGTCCTATACCGAGAAAAACGGCTTGCGCGGCCCCTTTATGGAGGCCGGCACACAGCTGCTCGACCTCTTATTTGCAGAATAAAACAAAACGGCTCTCCCGCCAGGAGAGCCGTTTCAGCGTGTCAAAAATTTTTTGACACGCTGGCAGACAGTCAAGAAAGCCTGAAAGACAAGCAACTCTCACTCGTAGGCGTACACAGGTACGGTAGAGTGAGAGTTGCGCAGTAAGTCAAAGTCCTTGCGCAGCAAGCCTTTTCAGGCTTGGATGGGCTGCGATGGTACGATTCTCACCAAACGATATTCGGAGCATGATGCATCGTTCCAAATCTCGACTTTGACGGTTTCGGGGTTTATTGACAGCCTGAAACGGCTCTCCCGGCAGGAGAGCCGTTTGTGTTTACTTGATCGCCTTTGCGTACTCCGACGGCGTAATGCCGAATTTTTCCTTGAACTGGCGGGAGAAGTGATGCACGGTTGAATAACTGAGTGCCTCGGAGATCTGCGAGAAATTCAGCCGCCCCTCGCGGATGAGCTGTTTGCTTTCCTCCAGCTTCGTCCTCCTGATATACTCGCCGGGGGCGATGTTCATCGACTTGTGGAACAGGGCAGTCAGATGGGAGGGGCTGACGCCGATGCCGCGTGCTACGATGCCGACTGAGAGCTTCTCGCGGACGTGCTCGGCTACATAGCGAAGCGCGCGGTTGATGATGTCATTTTCGGCGTTGAGGGCAGCGGGAATCCGCAGACGGCTATCCACAGTGCCATTCTGCGAGCGAAGCACCTGAATGAGGAGCCTGCCGAGCTGATAGAGGATCATATCGCCGCTGTATTCGTCGTTGCGTTCCTGCTCATAGGTAATGGTTTTAAGAATATCCACGTCCTGCGGCGACATGGTAAACACGCGGTCGGTCAGGGCGCTCAGGTCGTCGCCCTCCATGTCAAAGGTGATGGTGATGAAGCTTGTGGCACAGTCAGTGTCGGCATATTGCATATGCCACTGGTTGACGCCGTAGACCATCATATCTCCTTGATGCAGCAGGTAGTCCACACCGCCGACTACGCTGTGCAGCTGCCCCTTATCAACATAGGTCAGCTCCAGGACGTCGTGCTTTTCTCCCTTGAAAAGGAAGCCTTTTTCCTTTTCCTGGTAGAACATGGTGTAGATGTTGCGCAGGCGCAGACGGTAGGAGATGCGGAAGTCATCGGCGGGCAGAAAGTGGGATTCCGGCACAGGAGGCTGAGCCTCATGGTAGCAGATGCGCACAGAACATTCCCACTGGAACGGAACAACCGCAAAACGCACGCCGGCCTTCAGGCATACGGGCTTGTCCAGGTAGAAGCAGATAACGGCGCCGTCAGTGCCTTCTACGGCAAGGAGCGTCATGCCCTCCAAATAATCAAGGTAGACGAAGCCCTCGGAACGGCAGGCAACGACCTGCGTTGCCGTATAGGCGCGATCCTGTGTTACATAGTCGCCGCCGGCGGGGAAGCCGCGGCTTTCCCCGCGGACGTTCAGAATGGTGCCGAAGCGGGCAAAGGAAAGCTTGTTCAGATTCTGTATCATGGCGACACCTCCGATTAAGCCGAGGAGAGTCGAACCTAAGCCGTCTGTGTTCGGCTCTTTTGGGTGCTTTTCGGCTTGTGTTCAACGCTCCTCTGCTTTACCATTTTCAACTATCATACCACGAAAATGCACGGAAGAAAAGGGGAAATTTGTCCATTTCTTTTGCGAATATTTCCCGGCCTGTCCAAATAGGATAGGGCAGGGAGCGTGATAGAATGAGGGAGAAACGAATCGGCTGCAATCGGTGGATGTTTCTGACGGGACTGGGGATCGTTCTGATCGCGGCAATCCTGTTTCCGCTTTTGACAAAGAGCGAGGCTGCGATCGAGACGGGCTCGTGGGGTTTATCGTTCCGCACGGAGGGAGAGACTCCGGTCGGCAATGCAACAAAGGAACAGCTTGCGGCATATGATGCCGTCTATGTGGGCGACGAGACGCAGCCTACCATCTACCTGACCTTTGACGCGGGCTTTGAAAACGGCTATATGGCGTCTATTTTGGACACGCTGAAAAAACACAATGCTCCGGCGGCATTTTTCGTGGTCGGAACCTATATCGAGCAAAATCCCGACCTCATCAAGCGAATGGCGGAGGAGGGACACATCGTCGGCAACCATACCTATCATCATTGGGATATGTCCAAAATCGGGGACAAGCAGACCTTTTCGCAAGAGCTCGGCTCGGTGGCAGAAGCATACAGGCAGGTGACGGGGGAGGAAATGAAGCCCTATTACCGGCCGCCGCAGGGGATCTATTCTGAGGAAAACCTGCAAATGGCAAAGGAGCTGGGCTATCGGACGATATTTTGGAGTCTTGCCTATGTGGACTGGCTTCAGGATGCACAGCCGACCTCCGAGGAGGCCTTTTCCAAGCTGATCCCGCGCATCCATAACGGGGCGGTCGTTCTGCTGCACTCCACCTCGAAGACCAACGCGGAGATCCTGGACGCCCTCCTGACCCGCTGGGAAGATCTCGGCTACCGCTTCGGGTCGTTGGAGGAGCTGTACGGGCAATCGAAAGCGTAGTAAGACGGTAAATTTGTGTTTAACGCACAAACCCGTAGGGCCGGATGCCCTCATCCGGCCGCTCTGTCGCTTAGCTTTTCGGCGGGGTGAGGGCACCCCGCCCTACGGGAGCAAAGGAACGATGAATTTGTGTTTTGCGCACGGTCATTCTGTGGCACAGGTGAAAGGCTCCCTTTATGGTAAGGGGAGCTGGCACGATAAAGCCGTGACTGAGGGGATAATAAACACTTTCTCTAAAGGCAGAAGCTTGTCCTGCCTCCGGCGGCCCTATTTTCTTGCTTGTCCAAGAAAATAGGGAAAAAGAATGACATCGGGGGAGGCAAACTCCACCTTTTTGCGGCTGCGGTTTCACCTTGCGCAAAAAGCTTCCGTTTACCAATTCCCCCGAACCCCCTTAGCTAGGGAAATGTCGAGCATCGCCGCCTTGAATATATCTTCTGCCAAAGGCGACAGTACAGGCGTCTTTGAAGTTTTTGTTGGTGCGCT
>JAKSPM010000005.1 GCA_024404825.1 Clostridia bacterium | reverse complement strand
TGCTTTTGCTGACTTCTGTCTTTTTATGTGAGCTGTTTTTTTACAGCCCCTTTTTATTTGGTGCTCAACATCTAATGGACTCGAAAGGCGGCTCTTAGCAGTTAAAATGAAAAGACCTCAAAGCACAAGCCTTGAGGTCTTTCCATAGAGATGAGGGAAAAAGAGAGTGAAAAAAAGAATAGATGCAAAATTTCTTTTGCATCTATATTATACATGATGTTTTTCGGAAATTGTAAACGAATTGAAAACAAAAGGAACATTTACAGGGAAAAATCTTCGTCTGTGTATTTTGAGAAGTCCTGTAACGCGGGTTTTACAGGTACGCGGCGGAGCGGATCATATTTGAATTTCCAACAGCGGTGATAGCTGGCGACAAACCCGCACTTGCTGCATAAAAGGGTATCGCTATCGATTTTTGCAGAATGTGTGCAATAAGCACAGGATTTTTCAATGTCTTTCCGAAATAGCAATGTTATCGCCTCCATGGGTTAATTATACGAGATTCTTTTCGGAATTTCTACCCCCTTTTCTCGAATTTTTCGGAATATTTTTATGGAACGCTATATGTTTGCCTGCAATTGCCTGTGAATTGCCGACAAAACACCGAAAAAGAAACATTCCCGGAATCAAAGTCAAAGGCAGCAGGCAAATCGGCTGCAGTCGATGGTGATACATCATTTCACCGATTGGCAGCGCCATTATGAATGCAAAGACGCCTTGAAACAACTTTGCCGCATAATAACCTTTTGTGCTGATATCACCGTTTAGCTGCGAAAGCGTTTGAAAATGCACACACATCCCGCCCCATGAGATCAAAAATGACGCGAGTGCAAAAACGAGTGATTTGTTTGTGAGGGATTTCAATTTAACGAGGCCTGAGGTCATTTCCAAAACGCCGGAGCATATTGCGTCAATGACGGGTACCGGAAAACGTAGCTGACCTGAAAGCACGATTTTTGCCTGCTTCACAAAATGAAGGGAATCCATTGCTGCCTGATAGCCTGAAAACAGGATCACAAAAGCGCTGATATTCAATATCGAGGTGCTTGCGCGAAGAACGGACTGTGGAAATGCACGCGCAAACGAGAAAGGCATGGTGTTTTCACGAGTGAGTGAATATTGTCTGGCTTGCTTCGGACGAAATAGAATCCCGCAAAGCATCGCACTTGCGATATGGATGCAATAGAGTGCAGCTCCTGCAAACGTGCTGCCGAGGATCTTTCCGCCTGCGACGCCGAGAAAAAATGCGGGGCCTGTATTATTGCAGAAACGGAGCAGGGAAGCGGCATCCTGCGCTGTAAGCTTTTTCTCGGAATACAGCTCTGATACCGTTTTGGCGCCGAGCGGGTATCCGCCGATCAGGCTGAACACAAACGCACTCAGTCCCGCCTCGGTTGTGTGAAACAGCCGCCGAAAGCTCTGCCGTAGCACCTTCGGGAAATTCATTCCGCTCTGTAAAAACAGATTGCTTAGGACAAAATAGGGAAACAGCGCCGGGATCACCGTCGCGCCTGCAACACGAATTCCTGCAACGATCCCTTTTGAAGCGGCCTTCCCGCAAAGAAAAACCGGCACACTGAGGAAAATCAAGAATATAGAATGAAAAACCTTTTTGCGTTTCACACGATCACCCGAAAGAGTATATGAGAGCGCGTAATTATTTTGACGGACATGCATAGATTTTTTTGAGGTGAGGATTATGAAGCATCCGTCAATCGGCACAATGGCAAACCGGCTCGGAGTTCCCGAGGGCGTTGTCGGCAAAGCGCCGATTATCAGTATTTTCGGTACGGAAAAGGCCGCAATCGAAAAACACGGCGCGATTTTTGAGTATACGCCTGAGCGGATCCGCGTGGATTCCGCAAGCGGTCTTGTGACGATTTCAGGGAAATATCTGACGATCACATTGTTTACAAAAAACTGCCTGGAGGTCACCGGGGAAATCAGATCTGTGGAGGTCGGCGCGGAATGAATCGGGTCATCTGTTTTTTTCGTGGTACGGTTAGGCTTCACATAACCGGAATCTCTTCGGAGAGCTTTATGAACTTTATGGCGGGGCAGCGGCTTGCTTTTTGGGACGTTCATACGATTTCGGGCATTGAGCTGGAATGTACTGTGTTTTCCTCCGCAAAAAAGAAGGTGCTTCGCGCATCATCAAGCCGGGGCTTCGATGTACTTGCCGGTGAAGCACAGGGGCTTCCCGGCTTGCTCCGTCTTGTACGGCAAAGGCCGGTATTTGCGGCGGGGTTTGTCCTGTGTGCATTTTTACTGGCGTATCTGCCGCGTTATGTGTGGACGGTCCAAATTGAAGGAAACGAGCTTGTTCATACACAGACCATTCGCCGGGTCATGGATGATTACGGCGTTCATTTCGGCGCTGACGGACGGAATATCAACTCACAGATGCTTGAGGCCAGGATCAAGAATGACATCCCGGAGCTCAAATGGTGTGCAGTCAATCAGAAAGGCGGATGCGTGACGATTTCGGTTTCCGAGCGAGAGGCCGTTCCGGACTCGGAGGTCGATCATACGATCACAAACGTCATTGCCGCTTGCGACGGCGTGATCACGAAAACGGAAATTTACGGAGGCTTTCGCAGGTGCAAAGTCGGCGATGCGGTACAAAAGGGGGAACTATTGATTTCCGGGATCGAATCGTTTGAAAAATCTACGCAGCTGACTCACGCCTTTGGGGAGATCTATGCCATGACACAGCACGCAATCACGGCGAAAACCCCGCAGACATACATGCAAAAACAGTATACCGGCAGGCGGGAGACGCATTATAGCCTGATTCTCGGAAGAAAAAGAATAAATTTGTTCGGAAACAGTGGAATTCCGCAGGGCAGTTGTGATAAAATAATCAAAAGGAGTCAGCTCACCCTCCCGGGAGACTATCCGTTTCCCGTTTGGCTGGAGACAGAGACGCTGATTTACTATGAGCCTGTGTGCGCTTCGCTCGATCAGCAGTCGGCTTATCGCCGCCTGTGCGATTATACGCAGGCATCAGCACAGGAGCAGATGATCGCGGGGAAGATCCTCGCATCAAAAAATCAAATCAAACGATATAACGATTGCTGGGTGCTTTCCGCGACACTTTCCTGTGAGGAGATGATCGCAAGGCTTGTCCCGGTACAGATCGAAGAAAGTGAGACAGAAGATGGCGGAACGGATCATTAACGCCGAACGTATGGAACAGATCATCAACGTGTTCGGCTCCTTTGATGAAAATATCAAGCGCATTGAGCAGACCTTTGATGTTGCAATCACCAACCGCGATACCGAGCTCAAGGTCACAGGTGACATTGAGGCGGTCGATAAGGGCGCAAGAGCCATTGAGGGGCTTTTGCAGCTGGCGGCCAAGGGTGAAAATATTGATGAGCAGAAGGTGCGCTATCTGATCGACCTCGTTTCCACGGGGGAGGATGACAAAATCTCCGAAATGGCAAAGGATGTCGTTTGTATCACGGCAAAGGGTAAACCCATCAAGCCGAAAACCATCGGTCAGCAGCGATACATGAAAGCCATTTTGAAGAATACCATCACCATCGGCGTCGGCCCTGCCGGCACCGGCAAAACATATCTTGCAGTCGCCGCCGCGGTTGCCGCGTTCCGGGAAAAGACGGTCAACCGCATCATCCTGACCCGTCCTGCTGTGGAAGCAGGGGAGCGCCTCGGTTTTTTGCCCGGTGATCTGCAAAACAAGGTCGATCCCTATCTGCGCCCCCTGTATGACGCACTTTTTGATATGCTCGGCCCGGAAACCTACCAGAAATATCTGGAGCGCGGGAATATCGAGGTCGCACCGCTTGCCTATATGCGCGGCAGAACGCTTGACGACAGCTTTATTATTTTGGACGAGGCGCAGAACACGACCAGAGAGCAGATGAAAATGTTTTTGACGAGACTCGGCTTCGGCTCAAAAATCGTCATTACAGGCGATATCACGCAGATCGACCTGCCGGCCGACAAGGTCAGCGGCTTAAAGGACGCGGTCAAGGTTTTGGAGAATGTACCGGACATCGCCGTGTGCCGCCTCAATGCCTCCGACGTTGTGCGTCACGCACTTGTGCAGCAGATCGTCGCGGCCTACGACAACTACGAAAAGAAATCCCGGGAGCTTCCCGGAAAGACTTTTAAGAGGAAGAATCCATGATAAAGAACAGAATTATCGTTGCTTATGAAAATAAAATCGAAAAAAATCCGTTTCTGACCATCCATCTGAGAAACTGCATCAATGCGGCGCTTTCAGAGCAACAGGTTCCCGTTCCGGTGGAGATCAATGTTCTGGTGACGGACAACCAGGGCATCCGCGTGATCAATAACGCCTACCGGCAGATCGACCGGGAGACGGATGTGCTGTCCTTCCCGATGTTTGAATTCAAACCCGGCGAGCTTCCGGAAGACCTTTCCGGCTATCTCGACGAGGAAACGGGCTTGCTTCCCCTCGGCGATATGGCGATTTCCTTGGAAAAGGCCAAGGAACAGGCGAAGGAATTCGGCCACAGCGTGAAACGTGAGACCGGCTATCTTACGATCCATTCCGTTCTGCATCTGCTCGGTTATGACCATGTAGACGAGGGCGAGATGAAACAGCAGATGCGTGCACGCGAGGAGATCATTGCGGGAAAGCTTGGGCTAACGAGATGATTACATTCAAAAAAGCCGAAAGTGCAGACAGCCTCACCCTTGCGCAGACGCGAAAAAAGCTTTGGGAGGCAACCTACCGTGGGATCTATCCGGATGAAATGATCGACGAATATGATGTTGATGCCATGGCAGAACGCGACCGGAAGATTATTGAGGATGAAGCGCAGACCGTGTATCTGATCTTCGATGAAGATGAATGCGTCGGTTATTACTGCTACGGTACGCCCCTGTACGGCAGCTACAAGGATTTTTCCCTTTGCCTGAACAGCCTGTATTTACTGCCGCCTTATCAGAGACAGGGCTACGGCACTTCGATTTTCTCCATCTTGCGCCACTATGCGAAAATTTGGGACATCCCCAAGTTTTTCTGCTGCTGCAACGTGAAAAACCTTCCCGCGCAGTCTTTTTACAGGAAAATGGGCGGCGTGATCGGAGAAGAATCGACCGGACACGAAAATCCGGCAGAGGATCAGACCTATTTTGAATTTTACTTAGGAGAACACAGATGAACACAAAATCAGCCATGCTTACGATCTGCGGACGCCCGAATGTCGGCAAGTCCACGCTTGTCAATAAAATCGTCGGAGAAAAAATCGCGATCGTTTCCAATAAACCGCAGACCACGAGAAACCGCATCTGCGGCATCGTGACACGCGGACAGACCCAACTTGTTTTTATGGACACACCGGGCTTCCACAAGGCAAGAACCAGACTCGGCGATTTCATGGTGAATGTTGTCAATGAATCTGTCAGCGATGTGGATGCGGTGCTCCTGCTCGTTGAGCCGATCGATAACATCGGCACGCAGGAGGAGCTTTTGATCGAGCAGATCAAGGCAAGCGGCGGGCCCGCCATCCTTGTAATCAACAAGATCGACACCGTGGAAAAAGAACAGCTTCTTTCCGTCATTGCCGCCTACAGTGAAAAAATGGACTTTGATGCGATCATTCCGGTCTCAGCCAAAACAGGCGAGGGCGTGGACATTCTTCTGACGGAATGTGAAAAATACGCCGTTGAAAGCCCGCATTTCTTTGACGATGACATGACCTCCGATCAGCCGGAAAAGCAGGTCATTGCCGAAATCATCCGCGAAAAAATGCTCTGGTGCTTAGACCGTGAAATCCCGCACGGAACTGCCGTCGAAATTACAAAATTCACCGAACGCGACAACGGCATTGTCGATGTGGACGCGACCATTTATTGCGAAAAGGCAAGCCATAAGGGCATCATCATCGGCAAACAGGGCGCCATGCTGAAAAAAATCAGCACGATGGCGCGTGCTGACTGCGAAAAATTCATGGGAACGAAGGTCTATTTGCAGACCTGGGTCAAGGTCAAGGAAAACTGGCGCGACAACCAGTTCCTGATCCGTAATTTCGGCTACGAATAATCTGCGTATATTCTGTGTCCTCCTGTTCATTCTATAAATAGAATAGAACAGGGAGGAAGGATCATGGAAATTACGCAATTATGGAACATTTTTTTGGAAACCGGCTCGCCGGAGGCATATCTGGCTTATAAACGGGAGTGCCGCCGCTTGTCCGACGAGATCAACTGATGCCAGAGGATCACTATGTTTATCAAAACGGAAGCGCTTGTGCTTCGGGAAACTGAATACAAGGATCACGACAAGCTGCTGACGCTTTTGACCAAGGAGCACGGCAAGCTGACAGTCCGCGCAAGAGGGGTCAAAGGGAAAACCAGTAAGATCAAGGCGGGCTGCCAGCTCCTGTGCTATTCCGAGTTTACGCTGAGAGATTATCAGGGCTTCTATTATGTGTCCGAGGCAGAGAGCATCCAAATGTTCCCGGAGCTGCGGGACAACTTGGAGCTTTTGTCGCTTGCTTCCTATTTCGCACAGGCGGCAGAGGTCATATCGCAGGAGGATGTTCCGAATCCCGAACTGCTGTCGCTGCTTCTCAATGCCATTTATGCCTTATCAAAGCTCAAGCTGCCGCAGAAGCTCGTAAAGGCGGGCTTTGAGCTTCGTATTGCGTGTCTTTCCGGTTATGAGCCGTATTTAGACCGCTGCCCGGTCTGCGGAAAAGAAAGTCCCGACCGCTTCAATGTGACAAAGGGCGTTGTGCATTGCGCTTCATGCCATGATGGCGACCTTTCCGAGGGGCTTCGTCTTCCTGTTTCCGAGGGAACGCTTGCCGCGATGCGCTATATCGTTTTCGCGCCTGCGAAAAAGCTGTTTTCCTTTACGCTTTCGGACGACGGACTGCATGAGCTGAGCGGCTTGACGGAGACCTTCTTGGTGACACAGTTAGAGCGCGGTTTTTATACACTCGACTTTTATAAGAGTTTAACCATGGAGAATACATATGTCTGAACTATACGAAAAATCAATCCGAAAACTGGAGCTTGCGGCGGTTTTGGAAAAGCTCTCCGAATGTGCTTCCTCGGAGGAAGCCAAGCAGCGATGCAGGGAGCTTTCACCGATTTGTGATGCGGAGGATATTGAAGCTTTACAGCTGCAGACAAAGGACGCCTGTATGCTCATTGAGCTCAAAGGTGCGCCCGGCTTCCGCGCGGTGCGGAATGTCAATGCCTCACTTGCAAGAGCAGACCGCGGCGGTGCACTTTCTGCGTCCGAGCTGCTTCGCATTGCCTCTGTGCTGCAATGCATCCGTCTGGTGCGCGAATACAACGAGGGCGACCACAAGGACAGCTGCCTGGACCCGCTGTTTTCAGAGCTTTCGCCGAATAAATATCTGGAAGAACGCATTTCCAAGGCCATCATCTCCGAGGAGGAGATCGCGGACGGCGCAAGCCCGGAGCTCGCCGATATCCGCCGCCATATGCGCGTGCAGAGTGCAAAGGTCAAGGAAAGCCTGCAAAAGATCATCTCCTCGCCGACCTATGCAAAATATCTGCGGGAGCCGATCGTGACGCTCCGCTCTGACCGTTATGTTGTGCCGGTCAAGAGTGAATACAAAAATGAAGTGCCCGGTTTGGTGCATGACGTTTCCTCCAGCGGCGGTACGTTCTTCATTGAGCCGATGTCGGCCGTCAATGCAAACAATGCCCTGCGTGAGCTGATCCTGAAAGAGAAAAAGGAGATCGAACGCATCCTTGCAGAGCTTTCTGCGGAGGCAGCTGGCTTCAAGGAGTCTATTTGCCGCGGCTATGAGATCCTGCTACAACTGGACGTGATCTTTGCAAAGGCGAAGCTGTCGTATCAGATGCACGCGATCGCGCCCAAAATCAACGCCGACGGCGTGATCGAATTGAAAAACGCACGGCATCCGCTCATTGACCCGAAAAAGGTCGTGCCCATCACCGTGCGCTTAGGCCGCGATTTTGACACCCTCATCATCACCGGCCCGAACACCGGCGGCAAGACCGTCACCTTGAAGACGCTCGGCCTACTTACCCTGATGGCTGAGTGCGGCTTGCAGATCCCCGCCGACGACGGAAGCACGATTTCGACCTTTGACCTTGTTCTTGCCGATATCGGCGATGAGCAGTCGATCGAGCAGTCACTTTCCACGTTCTCGGCGCATATGAAAAATATCGTTGAGATCGTCTCACAGTGCGACAGCAGCTCGCTTGTCCTGTTTGACGAGCTCGGTGCGGGCACAGACCCTGCAGAGGGTGCCGCACTTGCAATTTCTCTGATTGATTTTTGCCGCTCCTGCGGCAGCAAGGTCGCCGCTACGACCCATTATGCTGAGTTAAAGCTCTTTGCCATGCGGACAGAGGGCGTTATGAACGCCTCGTGTGAATTTAACGTGGAGACCTTAAAGCCGACCTATCGGCTTCTGATCGGCATCCCCGGAAAATCCAACGCCTTTGCAATTTCCTCCAAGCTCGGACTGCCGGAGGAGATCATCAAAAAGGCAAAGGACACCGTCAGCGAAAACGACAAGGATTTCGAAGACGTCCTCAATCAGCTGGAGCAGCAGCGACAGCAGATGGAGCAGGCGAAGCGCGAAGCCGAACGTCTGCGGATCGAAACGCAGAAAACCATGGAAAAATCCAAGGAATATGAGCAGAGAATCGCCATGGAGCGCGAAAAGGCTTTGGAAAAAGCCCGCAAGGAAGCGCAGCAAATCATTGACGATGCCCGCTATACCGCGAACATGGTGCAGGAGGAGCTGAAACAGCTTCGCAAGCAGCTGAAGGATTCTGCCGATACGCAGGGGATCAATTCCAAGCAGGCAGACCTGCGACGCGCACTCAATGAAGCAGAGGACAGGCTCGGCTATGAAAAACGAACCGTCGAGCGTCCCGCACCCTCCAGAGAAATTCGCGTGGGCGATACCGTAGAGCTTTTGAAGCTCGGGACGAAAGCCTCCGTGCTTGCAATCAACAAGGACGGCACCTATCAGCTTCAGGCCGGTATTATGAAGGTCAATGCAAAGCCCGAAGAGGTCTATCTTCTCGAAAATGAACAGAAAACGAATGTTAAGAAGTTCATTGAAAAAACGACCCGCGAGCTTCGCAACACCAAGGCCGCGCCTGAGCTTGATCTGCGTGGCATGGACGGCGCAGAGGCTTCCATCACCCTGACGCAGTTTTTGGATAATGCGGTAATGTCGAGACTCGGCAGCGTACGGATCATCCACGGAAAGGGGACCGGCGTTCTGCGGAATGTCGTCCATGAGGAGCTAAAGCACAGCAAGTATATCAAATCCTTCCGCCTCGGTGTCTACGGCGAGGGTGATGTCGGCGTGACAATCGCGGAATTAAAATAAAAGACATATTTCTCCTTTTAGTGATTTCGCAAAAATTTCTGTTGACAAATATGGTTAATTTGCTATATAGTAAGAGTACATTCGTATCAGCGAATTCAGGGAAGGAGAATTCTTATGTACAGCGAAAAGTCCGTAGTTACATGTGAATCCGGACTGCATAACAAGCAGGCAACCTATTTTATTCAGAAAGCAAATGAATTCAAGTCCAGCATCTGGATCGAAGCCGATGATCGCAAAATCAACGCGAAGAGCCTGCTGGGTGTTCTTTCCATGGGCATTACCACCGGCACAACGGTCACCCTGACGGCTGAGGGCTCTGACGAGGTCGACGCAATCAAGACCCTTTCCGATATGCTTGTAAAAGACATCTTCTGATTTCTGAATCTACTGCCTCAAAGGCTTCTCGCGTTTGAGGCAGTTTTTTTATCCGAGAGGGAAATGCGATGACCTTTGAAGAATTGAAACAAAAAGCGCTTTCTCTGCCGTATCAGCCGGGCGTGTATCTTATGCAGGACAAGCAGGGCACGGTCATCTATGTCGGCAAGGCGAAAAAGCTTCATAATCGCGTCAGCCAGTATTTTCAGGATTCTTCGGCACATACCCCGAAAACGCGCAAGATGGTCTCCAATATCGACCATTTTGATACGATCGTTGCTCGCTCTGAGTTTGAGGCTTTGGTGCTCGAATGTTCGCTTATTAAGCGCCATATGCCGAAATATAATATCCTTTTGAAGGACGACAAGGGCTATCCTTATTTGCGCATTGATCTGAAACAGGAATATCCCGTGATGGAGCTTTCCAATCGTGTCAGCGACGACGGAGCAAGCTATTTCGGCCCCTTCGGAGGCCGCTATATCACGCAGAAGGTGATCGACACCCTTTGCAAGACCTTCCGTCTGCCGCTCTGCAGCAAAAAGTTCCCGAAGGACATCGGACGCGACCGTGTCTGCCTGAATTTTCACATGAATCACTGTGACGGCTGGTGCCAGAAGGGCAAGGACGCAGAGGAATACCGCCGCCGCATTTTACAGGCAGTGAAGCTTTTACAGGGCAATTACTCGGAGGTCTCCGCAGAGCTTCGCAGCAATATGGAGCAGGCTGCGGAAAAGTTAGAGTTTGAACGAGCCGCCGAACTGCGCGACCGTCTTTCGGCGATTGAATCGCTTGGGCAGAAGCAGCTTGTGACTGCCGGGAGAATGGCGGATATGGACGTGATCGGCTACGCGAAAACTGAGGCCAAGGCCTGTTTTGCCGTTCTTCATTTTTTGGACGGAAATCTCATTGACAAGGAATATGAGATCGTTGAGCTGACGGATGACGAGCAGGAGGCTGTCTCCAGCTTGACAAAGCAGTTTTATATGGCACGAAAGGCGGCACCGAGAGAGATTCTGCTTCCGTACGAAATGGAGGATGCAGACCTGTTTTCGCAGCTTCTTTTGGAGCAGCTTGGCCGCAAGGTCACGATCCGCACGCCCCAGCGCGGCGACAACCGCAGACTTTTGGAGCTTTCACAGAAAAATGCCATGGAAGAAGCCGAACGGCTGACAACAAAAGCCGAACGCCTGAACGGTACGGTGAAGCTCCTTTCCGATATGCTCGGTCATAGCCTGCACCGTCTGGAGGCCTATGATATTTCGAATATCGCAGGTACAGACATCGTTGCATCCATGACGGTCTTCCAGGATGGGAAGCCGAAGAAATCCGATTATAAAAAATTCAAGCTCAAGGGCTTGGAGGATCAGGACGACTATGCTTCCATGCGGCAGGTGCTGAACAGGCGCTTTACGCATTATCAGGCAGGGGACAAGGGCTTTGACGAATTCCCGGATGCGCTTCTGATCGACGGCGGCATCGTCCATGCAGAGGCAGTCCGCGAGGAGATTGAAGGTCTCGGCATTTCGCTTCCGATCTACGGTATGGTCAAGGACAACCGTCACCGCACGAGAGCGCTCGTCACTCCCGACGGAAAGGAAATTTCAATTTCTTCCATCCCGGCAGTTTTTGCGTTTATCGGAAGGATCCAGGAGGAAACGCACCGCTTTGCGATCACCTACCACAGAAGCCTCCGCAGTAAACGTATCACCGGCTCAACCCTTTCTGAGATCCCGGGTATCGGGGAAACAAGAAGCAAGGCGCTTTTGAAGCATTTCAAATCCATCACCGCGATTCGCGCTGCAAGGCTTTCCGAATTAGAGAAAGTACTTCCGAAAAACGCAGCGCAGGCGGTTTACGATCATTTTCATTCACAGGAGTAATTCTTATGCGTGTTATTACGGGCTCGGCCAAGGGCATCCAGCTCAAGGCACCGGAGGGCTTGCTGACAAGACCCACAGGCGACCGGACAAAGGTTGGGATGTTCAATATTTTGCAATTTGATATTTACGGGGACGTGCTCGATCTGTTCGGCGGAACCGGACAGCTCGGCATCGAGTGCCTTTCCAGAGGGGCGGATCATGCCACCTTTGTGGATGAAAGACAGGATGCTGTGAATCTGATCCGCGAGAATCTTCGGCTGACGAGACTCGAAAATAAGGCGGAAATCATTTGCTCGGATTACATGGATTTTCTCAAATCCTGCCGCAAAAAGTACCATTTGATCTTTTTAGACCCCCCGTATGCCGAAAAATATCTCGAAAATGCATTAAAATTTATATCTGAAATTGACATTTTGAGCGAAAATGGTATAATAATTACGGAACGCCCTGTAGATAAGCGTTTAGACGGTGATTTTCCGGGCTTTTCCCGTTCCAGAGACTACAAGTACGGAAAGACCTTTATCACGCTTTTCCGGAAGGAGGGCAGCGCGGGCGAATGAAAATCGCGATCTATCCGGGCAGCTTCGACCCGATCACAAAAGGTCACCTCAATATCATTGAGCGTGCTGCCAATATCTTTGACAAGCTGATCGTCTGCGTCATGGTCAACGCTGATAAGAATCCCGTGTTTTCCAGAGAAGAACGCGCACAGATGATCAAAGCTGTTTGCGGTCATCTTCCGAATGTGGAGGTCGATTCCTCCGATGAGCTCCTTGCAGAGTATGCAAGAAGGCGCGGAAGCTGTGTCATCATCAAGGGCCTGCGTGCAGGCTCCGACTTTGAAAAAGAATTTCAGATGGCCATGATAAACCGCAAGATCAACCCCGAGCTTGACACCATGTTCCTCACGGCTGAACACCAATATATGTATTTGAGCTCCAGTGTTGTGCGTGAGCTTGGCCACTATTCCGTTGACCTGTCGGATTTTTTGCCGGAGGAGATCATCCCGGCATTTAGAAAGAAAATCGATCCATTTAAGGAGGATACATAATATGAACCCTAACGGCATTGAAGAAATCATCAGCACTTTATATGAAATGATCCAGGATGCAAAGGGCATCCCCTTCAGCAGCGAAAAATGTTCCATCGAACGCGACAAGGCGCTCGACCTTCTCGATGAGCTGAGCAATCAGCTTCCCGGTGAACTCAAGCAGGCAAAGACCATTGTCGAGTCCCGCAGCGAGGTCATCAACAGCGCAAAGCGCGAAGCAGAATCCATCCTGAAGCAGGCACAGCAGCAGGCTCGTTCCATGGTTTCTCAGGAAGCAATCTATGCTGAGGCACAGAACCAGGCAAACGACATGATCAAGAGTGCACAGGATAAGATCCGCGATCTCAAGCAGGTCACCAACGACTATGTTGACGATCATCTGCGCCGCACCGAGGAAGAAATTGCCAATGCTCTGGCAGAGGTTCGCGAGTCCCGCGCAAAGTTCCGCTCCCTGGTGAATCCGCAGAGCAAAGGAAGCTCCCCGATCATCGAAGAGATCTAAACCATATTGCAATTACGGTGTTGCATTTTGCTTTGCATGATGCAGCACCTTTTGCCATAGTAATGCTATTTTTGATTTGGAGATTGTTATGGATTATTTGAAATTATACGAGATCTGGAAAAATGAGCCCTCCATGCCGGAAGACCTGAAAAAACTCCTTTCCGAAATGGAAGGCGACTTGGATAAAATTGAAGGCTGCTTCGGTGCCGAGCTCCAGTTCGGTACGGCAGGCATCCGCGGCATTATGGGTGTCGGCACGAACAGACTCAATGAGTTTACCGTTCGCAGAACGGCGCAGGGTGTTGCAAAGTGGCTGACCGGAACGAGCCTGCCGCAGAAGTGCGCCATCGGCTACGATTCCCGTCATAATTCCCGCACCTATGCTGAGATCTGCGCGGCTGCTCTTGCTGAAAAGGGCGTTCATGTTTATATTTATCACGAGCTTGCGCCGACCCCGATGCTCTCCTATGCAGTTCGTGCCCTTGGCTGCGGCTGCGGCATCATGGTCACAGCTTCGCACAATGCCGGCATCTATAACGGCATCAAGTGCTACGGTGAAGACGGCTGTCAGATGCCCGATGCACCGGCTGCCATCGTGCTCGATGAAATTTCCAAAATTCCGTATTTTGTCCCCGCCGAGAAGCGCTTTGATGCGGCAATCGCCGACGGCAGTGCGGAGTTCATCGCGCCGGAGTTCTGGCAGAAATACTATGACCGCGTATGGCAGGAAGGCCTGCTGACCGACAAGGTCGCTGATGCGAAATTAAACGTTGTCTATACGCCGCTGTGCGGCACCGGCAACAAGCCCGTGCGCGAGATGATGCGCAGACTCGGCGTGAATGCTGAGATCGTTAAGGTTCAGGAACAGCCCGACGGCGATTTCAAGACCTGCGAATATCCCAACCCCGAGACGGATGCAGCTCTCAACGAGAGCTACAAGGTCGCAGATCGAGTTCCGTGTGACCTCATTCTCGGCACCGACCCGGACTGTGACCGCGTTGCGATCGCCATCCCGCATAAAGGCGAATATATTAAGCTCACAGGCAACGAGCAGGGCTGCCTGCTTCTTGACTACATCCTCCGCATCCGCGCTCAGAAGAACGATATTCCCGCAGGTGCCTTTGCCGTCAGAAGCATTGTTTCTTCAGCAATGACGGATAAGATCTGTGAAAAGTACGGCGTGGAAATGCACGCTGTCCTGACCGGATTCAAGTGGATCGGCAACGAAATCCTTTCCTATGAGCAGCGCGGCGAGGAAGACAAGTTTGTCTTCGGCTTTGAAGAGAGCTGCGGCTACCTGAAGGGCACCTACGCTCGCGACAAGGACGCAGTTGTTGCTTCCATGCTGATCTGCGAAATGGCTGCTTACTATAAGCAGAAGGGTATGGATCTGGTCGATGCGCTGAACGCACTGTATGACGAATACGGCTATTTCATGGCAAAGGTGCAGTCGGTCGAGCTGACCGGCAATGACGCGATGGAAAAGGCAGCCGCTTTGATGTCCAACCTCCGCGCAAACTGCCCGAGCTCCATCGGCGGCTTCGATGTCACGGAAGTGCTGGATTATAAGTCCGGCATCCGCACCGATAAGGTGAGCGGTCAGGATACGGAAATCACTTTGCCGAAGTCCAATGTCGTGGAGCTTCGCCTGGGTGCAGACGGCAAGGTCATCGTCCGCCCGTCCGGCACGGAACCGAAGGTCAAGTTCTATTACACTGCCATCGGCAAGTGCGTCAAGTGCGCCGGCAGAACGATGGATGCCTTAATTGACGGCATGAAAGTGTTTGTGCCGTAAAAAGAATTGACTTTTTCGGATCCCTTGTGTATGATACATAGGAAACAGACATTGATGAGGAAGAGTAACGCATATTTTTCTTTCAGAGAGCAGACGGTCGGTGCAAGTCTGCATGAAAAATGCGCGAAAGTCACCTCGGAGTCGGTTAGCTGAACCTAAGTAAGCCTGCCCGGGAGCTCCCGTTACAGAGCATTGAGTGCCCGCAAGGGAATTCAGGTGGTACCACGGTCTATGATCGCCCTGAGAGGATTTCTCTCAGGGCGTTTTTTGTTAAGCCGAGGAGAGTTGAACATAAGTCGGTTTTCGCGGGCATCGCTTCGCTGATGCTTCGGAAAACTCCTTTACAATCCGTCAAGGATTCTCGGCGTCGTTTTACTCGCCTCAGCAAATCGCTGCACCGGGAAAACTGCTTCGCATCTGTGAGCGAGCAGTTTTGGAGAGATTTTCGGTGCAACGGACGCCGCCTTGCTGACGCAAGGCAAGGACAATAAGCCGAAAAGCGCCCAAAAGAGCCACTCACAGACGGCTTGGGTTCGACTCTCCTCGGCTTAGTTTTATCAAGGAGATATGGAATATGAACAGAGAATTACCCAAGGCATATGAGCCGAAAGACGTTGAGTCTCATATTTATCAGATGTGGCTCGACAAGGACTGCTTCAAGGCAGATCCCGACCCTAAGAAGAAGCCGTTTTCCATCGTTATGCCGCCCCCCAATGTAACCGGTCAGCTCCACATGGGTCATGCACTCGACTGCACCCTGCAGGACATCCTGACCCGTTTTAAGAGAATGCAGGGTTACAGTGCCCTATGGCTTCCCGGCACCGATCATGCGGGCATTGCCACGCAAATCAAGGTCGAAGAAGAGCTGCGCACCAAGGAAGGCAAGACCCGTTATGACCTCGGCCGCGAAAAGTTCTTAGAGCGCGTCTGGGACTGGAAAAAGCTTTACGGTGACCGTATCGTCAAGCAGCAGATGAAGATGGGTGCGTCCTGCGACTGGAGCCGTCAGCGCTTCACGATGGACGAGGGCTGCTCCAAGGCTGTCCGCGAGACCTTCTGCGAGCTGTATGACAAAGGCCTCATTTACAAGGGCTCCCGTATTATCAACTGGTGTCCGCACTGCATTACCGCGCTTTCTGACGCCGAGGTCGAATTTGTGGATAAGCCCGGCCACCTGTGGCACCTGCGCTATCCGCTCACGGACGGCTCCGGTGACATGGTCGTTGCAACGACCCGTCCCGAGACCATGATGGGCGATACCGCCGTTGCGGTCAACCCCAACGACGAACGCTACAAGCATCTGATCGGCAAAACCTGCATTCTGCCTTTAATGAACCGCGAAATTCCGATTATTGCAGACGATTACTGCGAGATGGACTTCGGTACCGGCTGTGTTAAGATGACCCCGGCACACGACCCCAACGACTTTGAGGTCGGTCTGCGCCACAACTTAGAGGTCATCAAGGTCATCGGCGACGACGGTCATATCAACGAAAACGGCGGCAAATACAACGGCATGGACCGTTACGAGTGCCGCGAGGCCGTGGTTAAAGATCTCGAGGAGCAGGGCTTCCTTGTGAAGGTCGAGCCGTACAGCCACAATGTCGGCACCTGCTACCGCTGCCACAATGACGTTGAGCCGCTCATTTCCGCACAGTGGTTTGTCAAGATGGAGCCGTTGGCAAAGGAAGCACTGCGTGTTGTGCGTGACGGCACGATCAAATTCGTTCCCGAACGTTTCACGAAGATTTACACCAACTGGATGGAAAACGTCCATGACTGGTGCATTTCCCGTCAGCTCTGGTGGGGTCATCAGATCCCTGCCTGGTACTGCGACGAGTGCGGTCATATCAACGTCAAGCGCGAAGACCCGACCGAGTGCGAAAAGTGCGGCTGCAAGCACCTGACGAGAGAAGAGGATGTCCTTGACACCTGGTTCTCCTCCGCACTGTGGCCGTTCTCCACAATGGGCTGGCCGAATACGGAATCCGCTGATCTCAATTACTGGTATCCGACCTCCGTTATGGTCACGGGCTATGACATTATCTTCTTCTGGGTCTCCCGAATGATCTTCTCCGGCATGGAGCAGATGAAGAAAGAGCCGTTCAAGACCGTGTTTATCCACGGCCTGGTGCGTGACGACAAGGGCAGAAAGATGTCCAAGAGCCTCGGCAACGGCATTGATCCGCTCGTCATGGCCGAGCAGTACGGCGCGGACGCTCTGCGCTTCAACCTCATCACAGGCAACTCTCCCGGCAACGATATGCGCTTTTTCACCGACAAGTGCGAAGCCATGCGCAACTTCGCAAACAAAATCTGGAATGCAAGCCGTTATGTGATGATGAACCTTGCCGTGGAAGAAAATAAGCTTCCCGACCTTGACAAGCTGGAGCTTGAGGACAAGTGGATCCTAAGCAAGCTGAATACGCTCGTTTCCGAAGTGACCGACAACCTGGATGCCTATGAGATCGGCGTTGCTTCTGCGAAGATCTACGATTTCATTTGGGATGATTATTGCGACTGGTACATTGAACTGACCAAGGCAAGACTTTACGGCGAGGACGAAAAGGCCAAGGAAACTGCACAGCGCGTGCTTCTGTATGTGCTCGACCAGTTCTTGCGTCTGCTGCATCCGTTCATGCCGTTCATCACCGAAGAGATCTGGCAGGCGATCCCGCACGAGGGTGACACCCTGATCTGTTCCGATTGGCCGGTTGCTTCCGACGCTCTTTGCTTTAAGGCAGAGGAAAAGGAAATGGAAGCGATTATGAATGCCATCCGTGCCATCCGTAATCGACGCGCCGAGATGAATGTCCCGCCGTCGAAAAAGTGCACGCTCTATGTGGCAACCTCCAAGCCGGAGATTTTCAAGGCAGGTGAGGGCTATATCTGCCGTCTGGCTTATGCGGATTCCCTGGTCGTATCCGAGAAGGAGCCCGAGGGTCACGAGGATATGGCAGGCTGCGTCACAGCAGACGCCAAGATGTTCATGCCGATGGCACAGCTTGTGGATGTAGACAAGGAAATGGAACGCATCGCCCGCGAAAAGGCAAAGGCTGAAAACGAACTTTCCCGTATCAACGGCAAGCTCTCCAATGAGGGTTTCATTGCCAAAGCACCCGAGCAGGTCGTTGCCGCCGAGCGTGCCAAGGCCGAAAAGCTCGGAATTCTGCTGAAGCAGCTCACGGAATCCGAAGAACGGCTGAAAAATCTGAAATAATTCGGTTGACTTTGCTTCTTCGACAAAAGAATCCAACGTAATTTTCTATAATAGGACTGTCCCGCATCGGGGCAGTCCTTTTTATATTTTTGAGGTGGAAACGCAATGAATATTACAAGCTTTTTGCAAAACCGTCAGCTGACAGTTGCTCTGACGGGAGACATCGACCATCACAGAGCAAAAGAAATCATCCGTGTCGTGGAAGATAAAATTGACCAGTATCTCCCGCTTGTGTGCATTTTGGATTTTTCTGAGGTGACCTTTATGGATTCCAGCGGGATCGCAGTCGTGATCTGCGCGCTGCGCAAGGAACGTGAGCTTGACGGCAGACTGCTGCTTGCCAATCTTCCTCCGCAGCCACTGAGAGTGCTGAAAGCGGCAGGAATCGAAAAAATCGCTGAGATCAGGGAGGAGAGCAGGTTATGAGAAAAAAGACGAATTACATCAATCAAATGACGGTGGAGTTTCCGAGCAATTCCGCAAATGAAGGCTTTGCGCGGGCAGTCATTGCCTGCTTCTGCGCACAGATGGATCCGACCTTAGATGAGCTCGGGGATATCAAAACGGCTGTTTCCGAGGCGGTGACGAACTGCATTGTCCATGCCTACCCGAACGAAATCGGGTCAATCGTCATGAAGGCGGGGATTATAGAGGGGAATGTCCTCGAAATTGTGATCCGTGACAAAGGCTGCGGAATCTTGGATATCCAAAAGGCACGCGAGCCGATGTATACGACCGGCGGGCCGGAGCGCTCCGGCATGGGGATTACGATCATGGAGAGCTTTATGACGGAATTCCGCATCCGTTCGATTTACGGAAAGGGCACAACTGTTTATATGAAACGCAAGCTGACGAAGCGGGGATCGCACACTTGAGCGCGACTGAGGAGTTAATACATAGAGCACAGGCAGGTGACCGGGCTGCTTCAGAGCAGCTTGTGATTGAAAATTCCGGGCTGATCTGGTCGATCGCGAAACGGTTTTTCGGCAGGGGAACGGAGCCGGATGACCTTTATCAGCTCGGCTCGGTCGGATTTTTGAAAGCGGTCGAGGGGTTTGATACCTCCTTCGGCACGCAGTTTTCTACTTATGCCGTGCCGAAAATCGCAGGAGAGATCCGCAGGTATCTCCGGGACAACGGAGCGATCAAGGTTTCCCGCTCATTAAAGGAGCAGGCGGGCACAATCAAGGCGGCAAGGCAAAAGCTTACAGGACAGCTCGACCGTGAGCCGACCCTTTCCGAGCTTTCAGAGGCGACAGGCCTGAGCCCGGAGGAGATCGCCACGGCGGAGACAGCAAACGCACAGACGGAATCCATCTCGGCGGCAAAAACAGAAGACGGTTTTTCACTGGAAATGGTGCTCACCGATGGAACGATGGAAGCGGACATCGTGGAAAAAATCGCACTTCGCGAAGCAATCGTCCAGCTTTCGGAGCGAGAGGCAAAGGTCATTCATCTGCGGTATTTTCACGGCCTGACGCAGGAGAAGGTCGCAGGGCTCATCGGGGTATCTCAGGTACAGGTGTCGCGTATTGAAAAGAAAGCACTTTCACAGCTGCGATTATTTTTGAAAGAAATCTGAATTGACGCTTCCTTTTCGGGTCGAAATGGAGTAAAATAGAGTCAATCACAAAAAGAAAAGAGAACGCTATGACACCTGAACTTGAAAAACGTTTTTGTGCTGCCAGACGTGAGATCATTCGGCAGCAGTTTTCAAAACTCAATCCCGAGCAGCAACGGGCCTGCATGACGACCGAAGGGCCTCTGCTGCTTCTTGCCGGCGCAGGCAGCGGAAAGACGACCGTGCTGATCCACCGCATTGCAAATCTGCTCCAGTTCGGTGCGGGCTCGGATACCACGGAGATCCCGGACGGGCTTGATGAAGAGGACGTCCTGTTTTTGGAGCAGTTTATAAAGCTCCCGACGGAAGCGGACAAGCCGCGTGCATTCAATCTCTGCGCATGGGAGCGTCCCGCCCCGTGGAATCTGATCGCGATCACCTTTACCAACAAGGCCGCAAATGAGCTCAAGGATCGTCTGACTGCGAAGCTCGGACCGGAAGGAAATGACGTTTGGGCAATGACCTTCCATTCCGCCTGTTGCCGGATTTTGCGAAAGGATATTGACCGCCTGGGTTACAACAGCGATTTCACGATCTACGATACCTCGGATTCCGAGCGCGTGATGAAAGAATGTATCCGGGATATGAATCTGGACGACAAGGTGTTTGCACCGAAGCTCGTTCTATCCATCATCTCCCGCGCGAAAGATAAGCTGCAAGACCCGATGGAATTTTCCAAGGAGGCAAAGCTGTCCGGCGATTTCCGCATGGAAAAGATTGCACGGCTGTATCAGGAATATCAGGCAAGGTTGAAGGATGCCAACGCCGTTGACTTTGACGATATTATCCTTTTGACCGTTCGGCTTTTGCAGGAGAATGACGATGTGCGCGATTACTATCAGCGAAAGTTCCGCTATGTGCTGATCGACGAATATCAGGACACCAACCATTTGCAGTATCTGCTTGCCGGCCTGCTTGCCGGACGTTATGAGAATATCTGTGTCGTCGGTGACGACGATCAGTCGATCTACCGCTTCCGTGGCGCAACGATTGAAAATATCCTCTCGTTTGAAAAGCAATATCAGGGTGCAAAGGTCATCCGCCTGGAGCAGAACTACCGCTCCACGCAGACCATCCTGAACGCGGCGAATGTTGTTATTTCCAACAACAAAGGAAGAAAAGGCAAGCGCCTTTGGACGCAGAACGGCGTCGGAGACGAGATTACCGTTTACCATGCAATGAACGAGTCCGACGAGGCAAATTATGTTGCAAACCGCGTCTTTACGGTTGGAAAGGGGAAGGACTTCCACGATTTTGCCGTGCTTTACCGTACCAACGCCCAGTCGAACGCACTTGAATATGCCTGCAAACGTAACGGCATCCCTTACCGCATTATCGGCGGAACCCGCTTCTTTGACAGAGCTGAGGTCAAGGATATGCTTGCATATCTGTGCGTGATCAACAACCATTCCGACAACCTCCGCCTGAACCGCATTATCAACAACCCGCCGCGCGGTATCGGCGCAAAGGCTTTGGAGATGGCACAGCGGCAGGCAGAGGCCGCGAATCTGCCGCTTTATGAGGTCATTTCCAACGCAAAGGACTATCCTGCACTGGAGAAAGCCGCTGCGAAATTTATGGCCTTTACCGACCTGATCAAGGGCTGCGAAAAGCTGCTGCAAGAGCTGAGCCTGCCGGAATTCTATGAGGAACTGATGATTCGCACGGGCTATGTGGCAATGCTCGAAAGCAAAGACTCTGTGGAAAACCGCACAAGACTTGAAAACATCCGAGAACTGAAATCCTCCTTTATCAGCTACATGGAAAACAATGACGCACCGACGCTTAATGGCTTTTTGGAGGAGATCGCGCTTTATACCGACATCGAGCAGTATGATGCCGACGCGGATGCCATCGTGATGATGACGATGCACTCGGCAAAGGGTCTGGAATTCCCGCACGTGTTTGTTGTCGGCATGGAGGAAGGCCTGTTCCCGAGCTCCAGAAGCATCGGCGAAAATGACGAGATGGAGGAAGAACGCAGACTTTGCTATGTCGCCCTGACAAGAGCAAAGAAAACTCTGACCCTATGCTGTGCAGAACAGCGTATGCTTTACGGTCATACGCAGGTCAGCCGTCCGTCCAGATTTTTAGAGGAGATCCCCGATGAGCTTGTCAAGCACGTCGGCAAGACGCGCGAGAGTACAATGTCGGCCTATGATTCGCCGAGAGGCACCTATAAGACACCGACGAATTACAGCCGCTACGACCAAAGCAGCACGATCGATACCTTTGCTCCGAAGCCCCGCACTCCGCGGCAGACGTTTTCCGCACCTGCTGCGCCGAAGACCGAGCGCCCGGATTTCCAAAAGGGCGACATGGTGCTGCATAAGGCATTCGGCAGAGGCATGATTTTGTCCGTGATGAAAATGGGAAACGATGCGTTTTTGGAGATCGCCTTTGATAACGTCGGCACCAAGCGCCTCATGGCGAATTCTGCCGCGCAGTACATGAAAAAAGTATAATCATCCTGCATAAATTATACAGGGTGATATGATTGGGGAAACGAGCCGTAAACCGGATCCGTGCGGCAATCGCATTGCTTTTGATCCTTGCAGGCGCATTGTATCTGTTTGCGGTTTTGCGCCTTTACCCGATGATCGAAAAGGTCGCGGCAGTGAATGTGGATAATGATGCCGCCGGTGCGATCAACCGCGCCATTGATGCCGTCATTGACGAGGGCAAAATCAGTTATGACCGGCTGATCCTTTTGGAAAAGGACGAAAACGGAAACATTACCGCCCTGCAGACAAATATGGCAGAGGCAAACCGCCTGAAAACGGAAGTCCTCGCTGAGATCGGCAAGGAAATTTCCGACCTTTCCGTGGAACAGCTATCCATCCCGCTCGGAAGCGTCCTTTTCCCGGAACTGCTTTCCGGGAGCGGGCCGATGATCACTGTTCGCGTGCTTGCAGTGAGAACAAGCTATGCGAGGTTTGTCAACCGTTTTTCCGCGGCCGGGATCAATCAAACCTTACATCAGATCGTGATGCACGTCGGCATTACGGTCACGGTGGCGCTTCCGTCAGGGACGATGGATGTGCCGGTGATTTCGGACATCGTGGTGGCGGAGACCGTGATCGTCGGCAGCGTGCCCGAGACGTTTGTGAATCTTCGATAAAAAGGAGAGAGAATATGCAGCCTCAAGAAGAAATGAAACTGCTTGCCGCGCAGCTTGAGCAGGCAAATTATCGCTATTATGTGCTCGATGATCCTGAGATCACCGACTATGAATATGACATGATGCTCCGCAAGCTGGAAGACTTAGAGGCGGAATATCCCGCGCTTGCCTCACCTAACAGCCCGACCAAGCGTGTCGGCGGTAAGGCGCTTTCGCAGTTTGTCAAGGTTGAACACGCCGTTCCGTTAGAGAGCCTGCAGGATGTATTTTCGATGGACGAGCTTGCAGACTATGTTGCCAGAGTCCGAGAGGAAATCAGCGAACCGGAATTCACCGTTGAGCCGAAGGTTGACGGTCTTTCTGTCGCCTTAGAATATATTGACGGCGAATTTGTCCGCGGTGCGACCCGCGGTGACGGACGCATCGGCGAGGATGTGACCGAAAACCTCCGCACCATCCGCACCATTCCGCTGCGTTTAGAAAATGCTCCGCAGCGCCTGATCGTTCGCGGTGAGGTGTTCATGCCCCGTGCGGTGTTTGAGAAGCTCAACGAAAAGCGGGAGGCGGCAGGGGAGACGCTGTTTGCAAATCCGCGCAATGCCGCTGCCGGCAGCCTTCGCCAGTTAGACCCGAAAGTTGCCGCCGAGCGTCAGCTGGATATTCTGATTTTTAATTTACAGCTTGCCGAGGGAAAGATCTTCTCCACGCACAGCGAGACCTTGGATTATCTGCGCGAGCTGAAATTCAAGACCATTCCCTATACGCTTTGCCAAGATATGGAAACGGCAAAATCTCTTGTTGAGCGCATTGACGAAACAAGATACGACCTTGCCTATGACATTGACGGTGCGGTAATGAAGCTCAACGATCTTGCCGGACGGGGCAAAATGGGAAGCACCTCGAAATTCCCGAAGTGGGCGGTTGCCTACAAATATCCGCCGGAGATCAAGAGAACGCTCCTGACGGACATTGTTGTGCAGGTTGGCCGTACAGGTGTTTTGACGCCAAAGGCCGTTGTTGCGCCCGTAAGGCTTGCGGGAACGACTGTGACAAATGCTACTCTCCATAATCAGGACTTCATTTCCGAAAAAGACATCCGCATTGGTGATACCGTTTTGATCCGCAAGGCAGGGGAGATCATTCCTGAAATTTTAGGCGTTGTGCCGGAGCTGCGGCAGGAAAAATCTTCGCCGTATTTCCTGCCGGAACGCTGCCCTGTCTGCGGGGCGAAGGTCGAGCGCGATCTTGACGGCGCTGCAATGCGCTGCACGGGTGCGGAATGTCCGGCACAGCTTTCCCGGAATATTGAACATTTCGTTTCCCGCGACGCGATGAATATTGACGGCCTTGGTAGCGCCATTGTTGAGCAGCTCATTTCAAACGGCCTGATCTCGTCTCCGGCAGACCTCTATTATCTGACCCTTGATGAGATTTCCGCGCTTTGGAAAAACGGCGATAAGGCACCGAAAAAGCTCCTGTCGTCCATCGAAAACAGTAAGAAAAACGATGTTTCCAAGCTGATCTACGCGCTTGGTATCCGTCAGGTCGGCGCGAAAGCCGCAAAGGTGCTGGCACAGCAGTTTGGTTCCTTGGATGGCTTAATGCAGGCAAGTGCCGAACAGCTGACCGCTGTGCGTGACATCGGCGCCATCACGGCGCAGTTCATCGTTGAATGGTTTGCAGATGAACAGTCGAAGCACCTGATCGAGCGTCTGCGTGATGCAGGCGTCAACTTCAACTGTGACATTCAGATTGAAGATACGCGCTTTTCCGGCATGACCTTTGTGCTGACGGGCGCATTGTCGCTTTTTACAAGAGACGAAGCAACCGAAAAAATCGAACTGTTCGGCGGCAAGGCCTCCGGCTCTGTCTCGAAAAAGACAACCTATGTGGTCGCAGGCGAGAACGCCGGCTCTAAATTGCAAAAGGCAAATGAACTCGGTATCCCCGTCCTGTCCGAACAGGAATTCTTGGATATGCTGCAATAACTTCAGATTCCGAAAAAACATCCAAAATGAATATGTTGATATGCTCTCTTTATGACAGACAGTGAATATAAAATACTGTCATCATGAAGGGAGCATCTTTATGCTCAAAAAGAAAGCAACGGCAGAGGCTTTCTTATGCAAAAAATTTTTAGTAGTAATTGACAATCCGGGCGCCTTTCGTGTAAACTGTAATTGTATATAATTACTCTGGATTACGGTGTGATTATCCAGCTTGCTTGTTGAGTTAAGAAATGAAAAAGAGGAGAACGAATATGAAAAAACGAATCGTAAGTATCATTCTTTGTCTCGCAATGCTTTTGACCGTTCTGCCCGCAGCGGTAAGTGCGGCAGGCAATATTCGGAGCATCTCCGTCAGCGTTGCCATGAATGTAGCAGACGGCGAGCCGATTCCCTTTGACAGCAATCTGCTCGTAGAAGGAGAGCCGGATTACTACACGGCATACTTCTGGTCCTATTCCTGGTTCTGCTCGGATGGCATCATGCTGCCGGATCCGTACCATATGCCCAACTTTCAAGGCGGCGAGCATTACAGGATGATGCTTCTGATCGTCCCGAAGGACGGCACGGCAGGGTTAAACAGCGACACAGCGGCCAGTCTGCCTGTTTTCATCAACGGACAGAAGGCAAAGTACAACCCCGAATGCAAGCCGGAGCTTTCCGAGGCTCCCGGCAAAGAGGTCTACGCCTATGAGATCGATGTGCAGTGCCCGTGGACAACTGTGATCTCTGTCATTGATGTGTACGGCGCTGTACTGCCGACACCCGGTGCGATCCCCACGGTCAGCGGTCTTTCCGTGCCGGCGGGCGCGCCATATGAAATTGACTATGCCAACTGGATATGCTATACCGGCAAGCCCGGAGAAAGCAGTTTTTACAGTATGCCGGAAGGCACAGCCTTCCAAAACGGCGTATACTACTATCTTGCGGTCGATCTGGTGCCAAAGGACGGCTATTCCTTTGCGCCGACGGAAGACTGCATCTTCCGCATCAACGGCACAAGTGATATGGCAGACACCGTAAACAGCAGGATCTCCGGGTCGGTTTGCTCGATGTTCACCAACGACTATCAGGCACAGCCGCGCCATGTCGATGAGATCCGGATCGACAACCTCAACCCGTTCTATGTCGGCGAAACACCGGCCTCTGCGCTGAAGGATATCACGATCCCCGCAGGCGCAGGCTATTCCATTTTCTCTATCCCGGACTGCAATGTGTCTTACGTCAGCACCAACACCTATATCAATGATGATTCCCTTTTTGAAGCGGATACCTCCTACCGCGCGACGTTCTGCATCAGACCTGCAGAGGGCTGGACGATCGACAGCAGTACCGTCTGGAGAATCAACGGCAGCTCAGACCTTGTTTTCTTTGCAAGTGAAAGCACAGATTACTGGTTTGTCAAGACGGTCGAAATTCCTTCCGCTGCAAGGACGCCGATCGAAGAGGTATATATCTACGGTTACGAAACGCCCAAGGTCGGTGAAATGGCGGGAGACTATCTGAACATGTTTACAGTGGGCGGTCTGTATGACATCGTGGAAGCGTATTGGCTCTGCGATACTACGCATCATGTCCTGCTTGAAAATGAGACCTTTGTGGAAGGCAGACTCTATTCCGCCTGTGTGGCGCTCGAGGCCTGCGATCCTGCTTTTTCATTTGACGGTCCGGTAGAATTCTATCTCAACAGCGGCGAATTCCCCATGGATTTCGGCTATGTAGAGGATGGCTCCGCCTTTGTCTGGACAGCGCAGATGTATCCTGAAACGGCAGGACATACTGTCAGCTGGTATTTAGACCCTGCTGCCACGATCCCCGTGACCGGTGTTGAGGTGGCAGACGGAGAAGTCTTCGGCGCTCCCGCAGAGCCCGCAAAGGAAGGCTACACCTTCGGCGGCTGGTACACCGACCGCGCCTGCACCGTGCCCTACGATCCCACCGCTCCCATTTACGCGGACACCGATCTGTTCCCCAAGTGGATCCCCGCCGCTGAGATCATTACCGAGGTCTCCATCGGCGGCTTTGAAGCACCCCGTGCCGGGGAAACGCGCATCGGCGCAGACGCGCTTTTCGTGCCCGGTGACGCGCCCTATTCCATTTCCTCTTTGGAATGGTACTATGCACCCACGTCCTATACTGCCGAATCCTTTACCGGTCCGTTTGTTGAAGGCAATGCTTACTTTGCAAGCATCTGCGTAACGCCGGATGAAGGCTATGCCTTTGCAGAAGATACCGTGGTGAAAATCAACGGTCTGATTGTGACCGACTGGTTCCCCTTCCTGGATCCCTCCGGAGATTTCTGCATCGACAGCCCCGACATCGTCGCGGAAGGCACACCGGTCTACATCCCCATCACTGCAGTCAATGCACAGATTCCCGAACCCGTTATCGGGCAGAAGCCTGCTGCCAAGAGTGACATTGTTGTGACTTCCAC
>JAKSPM010000049.1 GCA_024404825.1 Clostridia bacterium | reverse complement strand
ATCCCTGCAAAAGGTGCACGAGCATGTCTACACAGCGTTCCATATCCTCTACGGGTATATATTCAAATCTGCCGTGGTAGTTCTCGCCGCCGGTACACAGATTCGGGCAGGGAAGACCTTCAAACGAAAGCCTTGCGCCATCCGTGCCGCCGCGAATGGGCTTATCAACAGGCTCCATTCCTGCCTTGCGGTAGGCGGCTTTGGCGTTGTCCACGACGTACATGACGGGCAGGATCTTTTCTTTCATGTTGTAGTAGCTGTCGCGCAGCTTGAGCTCGACCGTGCCTGCACCGTATTTGTCGTTTAAGTAGGCGGAAATTGCCTCAAAACGCTCCTTTTTCCGGAGGAATTTCTCCATGTCGTGGTCGCGGATGATATAGGTCAGGTCGGTGTTTTCCACGTCGCCCGCCATGTCGCAAAGATGGCTGAAGCCCTCGTAATTTTCAGTACATTCGGGGCGTTCATGCTCGGGCAGCATGCTGTGGAATTCCATGGCGATCTGCATGGAGTTGACCATCTTGTTTTTCGCGTCGCCCGGGTGGATGTTGATGCCGTTAAAATGCACCCTTGCCGAGGCTGCGTTGAAATTTTCATACTCGATCTCGCCGAGCGTGCCGCCGTCGCAGGTATAGGCGTAATCGGCGTTGAAGAAGGGAAGATCGAACCGGTCAGCGCCTCTGCCGATCTCCTCATCGGGCGTGAAGCCGATGCGAAGCGTTGCATGGGGCTTGTCATCCTTCATGAGGCGTTCTGCTGCGGTCAGAATTTCGGCGATGCCGGCCTTATCGTCGGCACCGAGCAGGGTCGTTCCGTCGGTGACGATCAGGTGCTTGCCGCGGTTGCGTTCAAGAGAAGGAAAGTCGGAGACCTTCATAACGACATTCTTTTCCTCGCTGAGAACAATGTCGCCGCCGGTGTATTCGATGATGCGCGGACGGATGTTTTCGCCCGAGCAGTCGGGAGCGGTGTCCATGTGGGCGATCAGACCGATCACGGGCTTTGCGTTGTCTCCGGGTACTGTGCCGTAGACATAGCCGTTTTTGTCCATGCAGGCATCCTGAATGCCCATGTGTTTCATTTCGTCCACAAGTGCCTGCGCCAGAATCTTCTGATTTTCTGTGGACGGGCAGGCTTCATTGTCCTCGCAGGACTGGGTGGCAAAGCTTACGTAGGAAAGAAATCTTTCGGAAACATTCATTGTTTTGCGCCTCCTTTTTCTTGATTCTACCACATTGCGCTTCACTTTTGAAGCACTATTTTCCAAAAGTCCACCCAAAGCGGACTTTGGTCAATAAGTCGTGGATTTTGCCTTGAAACAAAACCGGGTTTCGTATATACTGGTGAGAGAAAGGAGCTGAAGAATATGCGCTTGAAACGTTTTGCTGCCTGCTTGCTCGTGCTTGCGATGCTGGCGGCGTTTCTGCCCGCGTCCGTTTCTGCGGAAACAGGCAGTGACCTGCTTTCCCTTGTTGATGACGTGACCCTTTCTGACGGCAGCTTTCGTGTTCCTTCGGCGGTCGATCTTTATGTTGTCGGCGACGATGCTCCGCAAGGTACGATCCTTTCTACGTTGACGCTTTCAAGGCAGCAGCTGCTTGCAGGCGGCGTGATATCACAGTGCGATATCGTCTACGGCGGCCTGAACGATTCGACCCGTGGAAATATCCTCGTGTTTTCCGTCCCGGAGCTTCCCGCGGAAGCCTACCGATTGACCGTCAGCGAAACGGGCATCAGCGTCTTTTTCGGCCTCGGCGAGAAGAGCGCCTGGTATGGCGAAGAATATGACTGCAACGGTCTGCTCTACGGTTTGAATATGCTGCAAAAGCTTTTGACGGTCTATGACGGTGAGTTGCCCTGCATGACTCTTTCCGATGAACCTGATACACCGGAGCGTACCGTCATGCTCGACTGCGCCAGAAAATACTGGACGGTCGCATGGATCGAAAACCTGATCGCGCAGATGTCCTGGCTCGGCTATAACAGCCTGGAGCTCCATCTGGCGGAGGATCAGGGGATCCGCTGCGATATTTGGTCGGACGGCTCCGACTGCAACGGCAATGACTATCGCTTTCTTATCGGCTACGATCAGAACTGGAACAAAGCGTATCCCGATCCGAACGAATCCCGCTTTTATACCGCGGAGGATCTGCGCACGATCGCCGAATTTGCAAGGCTGTACCACATTGAGATCATTCCGGACTACGATGTGCCGTCGCACTGCGATGTGCTGACAAAGCGTTACGAGGCCTATGCCTCCGAGCATCCGGAGTTCAAATTTTTATACGATTTCGTGCGCTATACGCCGCAGGGCACGTATGACGGAAACACTGTAACGGCATATCCTGAGGGCGCGGATTTTACGAGCCTCAGCCCGCAGAGCACGCATAGCTGCGTCGATGTGACAAACCCTGTGGCAAGGGCATTTTCCCTGTCTGTGGTCGAAGCCTACGCGTCCTTTTTCGCAAAGCTCGGCTGCACAAAATTCAATCTCGGCTGTGACGAGCTAAGCGTCAAAGCGTCCGACGGCTGGGAAGCATATGCCCACAGTCATATCAAGGGCGGCGCTACTGCGACCGACACCCTCGTGGACTATATCAACGAGGCCGATACAATGCTCAATTCCCACGGCTACACGGATGTGCGCGTGTTCAACGATGTGCTTTATCACGACGGGAAACGTACCTCCAATCTTTCCCTGAACGAAGATATTTCCGTCTGCATCTGGAGTGTTGACACCCCAGAAAGCGTGGAAGCCATCGCGCAGGAAAATCGCCCGATGTTCAACTGTATTCAGAATTACTGCTACTATGTTCTGCGCTGTAACGACGAGAAAAACGGCGGCGATGCAAGAAGCCCTGACAATACCTGGTGGGCATTCCATCACTCCACCCCGGAGAAAATCTATGCCGAGTGGTCGCCGTGCAGAATGTACAACGCCGATTGCGCCAAGCCGAAAACCGACAGTGTGCGCGGCGGGTATTTCCTGATCTGGGGCGACTTCGGCGGCTATCGCACCGAGCTACAGGTCTGGGACGGAGAAGACGGCTCCGGGCTGTATAACCTCATCGACCGGCTATGGTCAAACAGCGTGAAAATGTGGGCTTGGGATGCGCAGTCGCGGCTCGATTATAAGGCCTTTTCCGCTGTACGTGACAGCGTACGTCTGCACCCCGGGTTTTCTTCAACGGACACTGCACCGTCAACGCAGGCCGTCGCGCCCATTTCGATGGGGCGGATCATTCAGTTTACGGCAGAGGTCGGAGGGCAATCCCTGCTCCTCGGCTCGACCGCTGTTAAGTCGCTCGATCAGGTAACGGTCAGAGTGCCGGTTTTCCGCGGCTATCATCTTATGATCGACGGACTCCTTTTCACTCCGGACAGGGAGGACGGGATGCTCGGAATGGTGACATTGAGCCGTGACACAAACGAGATCACCTTTGCCGCGAATCCCGACGTCTCTGAACTGCGGCTGCTTCTTGCAGACCGCATTGACACGAAGGATCCGACGTATCTGCATGCGTACGGATGCGCCGAGGCGCTCTATGCGTATATGCAGCTGCCCGGCAGCGCGCCGGTTTCACAGGATGTGATCGACAGGGCGGCAGATGCGCTGCGCATGGCAAAACTGCAGATTTCATCGACCAAATGACCCTTTTATAAAGCTTCGCCGCCGCGGCTCGATTCCGCGGCGGCGTTTTTCTGTTTTTTCGATGAAATAGTGAAAATATAAGTCATTTCCTACTTTTTACTATTGAATAAAAGAATTGTATGTGATAATATGACAATGTATAATTTTGCCGTTTTGTACCCTTGTTTTTTTGGGGGGTCAAAATCGCATGATTCAATTCTTTGAAAGTGAGCACTGCGTATGATCCAGATGCCTGCTACATACGAATATTTGTTTCAGCTGATTTCGGCGCCTTTTTCCGGCAGCACCCCGCCCGAAAAGCCGGAGAATGTGGCATGGAACGAGCTTTTCCGCGAAGCAAAACGGCAGAACGTGCTGATGCTTGCCTATGAAAGCATCAAACGCCTGCAGGAGAAGCCAAATGCAGAGCAGCTCTCCCATTGGGAATTACAAAGCAGCAAGCAAATCACAAAGAGCATCAACCAGTCGATCGAGATTGACAAATTATTGGATTACTTTGAGTGCAACGGTATTGATGTTCTTCCCCTTAAGGGATATATTCTGCGCGACCTCTATCCGCGCAGAGAACTCCGCGAGATGTCCGATTTCGATTTGCTTGTCCGTGATGACCGCTCTGATAAAATGAAGCAGATCATGCATGAACTTGGATTTGAATTTCATTCCAGTGATGACAATCATACAGGCTATCGGAAACCGCCTTATGTCATGATTGAACTTCATTACAAGCTTCTTCCTGATTTTTGTAAATATATCAGTTTCCGGGATGGCATTTGGGAACGCTGCCGACTTTGTAACGGCAAGAAGCATATTTACGAAATGACAACTGAAGATTATCTTGTGTTTAACCTTGTCCATCTTGTAAAGCATTATCGTTATGCCGGATGCGGGATCCGTTTTCTTGTAGATATCTTTGCTTTCCTGCGCAAGTATGATGATCAGCTCAATAAAGATCTTTTCTGGGAGGAAATTGAGAAGAGAGAACTTCGCTCGTTTGCTGAGACAGTGTTTTGTCTTGAACGCGCTGTATTCCATGGCGAAACTGAAACCAAGGAAGCGCAACAACTACTTGAACACATGATTTCACTTGGAACATTCGGTTCGAATAAAGGGCGTACAATGAATATCATTGATCAATTAACGCCGAAGAACGGCAACCGCAAAATCGGTAAACTCCGCTATTACCTTCGAATCGTGTTCCCGCCGGTCTCCGAAATGAAATGCAGCTATCCCGTCGTGGAAAAAGCAAAGTTCCTGCTTCCCGTGTTCTGGGTCTGCCGCGGAGTACGAACTGTTTTCCGTAACCCAAAGCACATCTCGGAGCATTATCAGCGGGTCATGTCCTACGGAGACGATAAACTGAGCGACAATGATTATGATCGATGATTTTTCAATAAGAGGCTTCTTATGTACAAAAAAGTAATAAAACGCGGAATCGATATTTTTATCTCCGCAATCGTACTGCTGGCGTTCTGCTGGCTGTATGCCATCGTTGCGCTGGCAGTCAAGCTCAGCTCCAAGGGCCCTGTGATCTTCAAGCAGATCCGGCTGGGCCGCGGCGGAAAAGAATTCGCCATTTATAAATTCCGCTCCATGTGTGTCGGCGCAGAGCAGACCGGCAGCGGTGTCTATTCCGGCAAGGGTGACGCCCGCGTGACAAAGGTCGGCAAGTTCATCCGTGCAACGAGCCTGGATGAGCTTCCGCAGATGGTCAACATCCTCAAGGGCGATATGTCTCTGATCGGCCCGCGGCCGCCTCTGACCTATCACCCCTGGCCAATCGAAGAATATACCGACGAACAGCTTCGGATGTTCGAGGTTCGCCCCGGCATTACCGGCTGGGCACAGGTCAACGGCAGAAAAGAAGTCGAATGGCACAGACGGATCAAACTCAATGTCTGGTATGTCGATCACTGCTCGTTCTGGCTTGACCTCAAAATCCTGTTTATGACGATCTTCAAGGTGGCAACGAACGCGGACAACACGAATTCCACTGAGACTGTGAAAAAATCCGACGACAAAACCACCGTTTAATTTCCCCGGGAGAAGCGATATGTTGAAACTGATGTACATAACCAATCGCACAGATGTTGCCCGCGTGGCACAGGCGGTTGGGGTTGACCGCATTTTTGTAGATATGGAATATATCGGCAAGGACGCCAGACAAAAGGGTCTTGATACCGTCAAATCCCATCATACCGTAGAGGACGTCAAAAAGCTTCGTCAGGTGCTAACGAGCTCCGAGCTGCTTGTCCGAGTCAACCCTATCCATGAGGCAAGTGAAAGCTACGGCTCGTCCGAAGAGGAAATCAACGCTGTTATCGAAGCTGGTGCCGATGTCATTATGCTTCCGTATTTTAAGACGGTCGAGGAGGTCAAAAGGTTCCTCGGGATCGTCGGCGGAAGAGTCAAGACCATGCTCTTGATGGAAACGCCTGAGGCAGCCGCACTTGCAGAGCAGATCGTGAAGCTCCCCGGCATCGACGAGATCCATCTCGGCATCAACGATATGAGCCTCGGCTATGGCATGAAGTTCATGTTTGACCTGCTTGCCGACGGTACGGTAGACCGCCTTTGCTCGATCATCCGCGCAGCGGGTATCCCGTACGGCTTCGGCGGCATCGCGGCACTCGGGAAGGGAATGCTCCCGTCCGAGCACGTGATCTGCGAGCATTACCGTCTCGGCTCGTCCTTTGCCATTCTTTCCCGCAGCTTCTGCAACACCAACCTGATCCCCGAGATCGAACGCATTGAGCCGATCTTCCGTGAGGGCGTCGGCGCGATCCGGGCTTTTGAGGCTGAATGCAGCCTGCATCCGGAACGCTATGAAGAAAACCGCAGGATCGTGATCGAGAAGGTCGAAGCGATCCGTGCATTGAACAACTAAAGGAATCTGACATGAATCTGCTTGTGACCGGCGCGTGGAGCGACGCAAAAGAGAATATCGAAATGCTCACCCGGCTCGGACACAGCGTTGTGTTCTTGCAGCAGGAAACCGATGCGTTGCCCTGTAGCTATGATTGGGTCGAGGGTGTTATCTGCAACGGACTGTTCCTGACCCATCCGATTGAGCGGTTCTCCAATCTGCGTTATATCCAGCTGACGAGTGCGGGCTTTGACCGTGTCCCGATGGACTATGTGAAAGCACACCGGATCGAGATCTGCAATGCCCGCGGCGTTTACAGCATCCCCATGGCGGAGTTCGCCGTCGGCGGCGTACTTCAGCTCTATAAGCAAAGCCGATTCTTTGCCGACAATCAAACACGTCATGTTTGGCAAAAGCACCGCGGGCTGATGGAACTGAATGGCAAAACCGTCTGCATCGTCGGCTGCGGCAGTGTCGGCACGGAATGTGCAAAACGCTTCAAGGCCTTCGGCTGTGAGGTGCTCGGTGTAGACCTGTTCCCGCGAGAAGATGAATGCTATCAGGCAGTGCTTCCTCTGGACAGGCTCGACAGCGTGCTGGAGCAATCAGACGTGCTTGTCCTGACGCTTCCGCTGACCGAGCAAACCAGACACCTGATGAACACAGAACGCTTCTCAAAAATGAAGCAGGGGAGTGTGCTTGTCAATATCGCAAGAGGTGCGGTCGTTGACACGGATGCCCTTATCGAGGCATTGAACACGACTCTTTTCGGCGCAGTGCTGGATGTGTTTGAGGAAGAGCCACTTGCGCAGAGCAGTCCCATGTGGGACATGGAAAACGTCATTTTGACCCCGCACAACAGCTTTATTTCCGATGGCAACAGCGAAAGACTTGAAGCCTTGATCCTGAATGGAATAAAAAAACTATCTTTAATGACGGAGTAATCCCATGAAGAATTATTATAACGAAATCAAATCGACCCTGGATGCCGATCCGAAATATCGCGACCGCCTGTTTTGCAGAGGCTATCTTATGACAGACGCGGAGCTTGATTGTGTTGACAGCTACCCGTTTTACGGACAGTGGAAGCACCACGCAGTCGGCAACTATCATCTTTACGTCCATCCGCTCGAAAACGGCTTTGTCTACAACGACGGGGATTATTCTCTGGCTTTGATCGGCTATGCCTGCAATCCTTACACGGATGAGACCGATGAAATCAAGATCCTTGAACAGCTGCTTTCCTGCTACCGCAAGAGCAGCAATGCCTTTTATGATATGCTCGATGAGCTGACAGGCGTGTTTGTCCTCTATCTGACGAATGGAAAAGAGCTGATTGCGCTTCAGGACTGCAGCGGCCCGAAAGGCATTTTCTTCGGCAAGAAGGACGGAAAAGCCTATTTCAGCTCCACACCGCAGCTATCGGCAGATGTGATGGGACTGAAGGTCGAGCCGCAGATCGCAAAGCTCGTTGATTCCCGCGGCTACAAATACGGCAGCGGTTTCCTGCCCGGAAATCTGACGCCTTTTAAGGACATTAAGCGACTTGGCTGCAACACGCTTCTGCGCTATCGTGACGGACAGTTCAAAATCGAACGCTTCTTCCCGAGAGCCGAAACGCCGAATCTAGAGCTGAAAACCGAGGAAGAACGGGTCGCACAGGTAGAAGAAATGCACCGCATCCTCTCCAAGAGCATCACGCTTCTGCTTAAAAAATTCAGCAATGTCGGGCTTTCGCTCTCCGGCGGTATGGATAGCCGCGGTGAGCTTGCCTGCACGGCGCCCGATTATGACCGCGTCTTTATTTTCAGCTTCCATTCCAAGGATTCCGAGAAAATCGACGCCGATGCAGCTGCACAGATCTGTGCCGAGATCGGCCAGCCGCATCATCTGTATGCGATCCCGGACGATGAGAACGAAATCGAGGATTATGATTTCCTTCAAAAGGTCATTGAGCACAGCAATGGCTATACCTGCAAGATCCATCCCAACGAAAAACGTAAGTTTATCTGGCTGCAAAAGAACAAAGACTTTGATGCCGAGCTGAAAGCAGATGTCTCCGAGATCGGCCGTGCCTTTGCAAACCGCAAGTACCATAAGGTCAATATGCCACGGGTACTTGCCCCGCGCCACTTTACGATCGTTCAGGGCAGATATTTCTTAGAGGCGCGTAAGATGCGCTTCTGCGACAAGGCATTCCGCGATTTTATGCAGGAAACGGGCCTGACGGACGATATGCACGGCTATACCATGCAGGATTTGTTCTACTGGGAAGTCAAAACCGGCTCCTGGGCTTCTACGGTCTATACGATGCAGTGCTATATGCAGCAGATCCTCATGGCATATAACAACCGCAATCTGATGAAGATGTTCCTTCGTTTCCCCGAGGACGAACGCAAGAAGGACGAACCTCACTGGCGACTGATCGCAAGAGGCGATCAAAGGCTCAAAGACATTCAGCTCCAGGTAAAAGACAGCTATCTCGGCAAAAAGAGAATGTTTGTAGAAACGACCTACTATTATTATGCGACCCGCCTGAATACGATGGGCGAGAAGCGAAAAAAACAAAAATAACCGGAGAAGGGCAATATGCATTGTATTTCCGACGAGCTTCGCAATCAAACGGTGTCAATCATCGGGTTGGCGAAAGGAACAGGTAAAACAACCGTTCTCAATCGATTGCTGCGTCAGCTTTATAAAGAGAATACAATGCACGCACCTGCGGTCACCAGCGCGGGCTTTGACGGTGCTTTTTGTGAAAAACACGCAGCGGCTGCCGGATCCCAGATCATTATTTCCGAGGGCTCGCTTGTTGCGACTGCCTCTGGCCTGTTTCCGGACTGCGATTTTACTGCGGAGGTGCTTGCATCAACAGCTACCCCGTCACCGCTCGGTGAAATCTATATTTTCCGCGCACATTCCCCGGGCCGTGCGATCCTCGGCGGCCCTTCGTCAAGTGGAACACTGCGTTCACTGAAAAAACAAATGTTCTCACTTGGCGCAGATTGCTTTTTGATCGACGGTGC
>JAKSPM010000048.1 GCA_024404825.1 Clostridia bacterium | reverse complement strand
TGAGGTGCTGGATGAAAAACCGCAGGAAGTTCTGCATGATATTGACTGAAAACTTTTATGCACAAACAAAAGGCTTCCCATGTTGTATGGGAAGCCTTTTGCTGTGATATCCATGAAATATAAACCCTGTTTCATCCTGGACAGTCTGTTACCGAAAGAACTCCCAGTCGTGTCATTGCGAGCGCGACGAAAGGCGCGCGTGGCAATCCTTCCCTTACGAAAATGAAAGCACTTCCGACGGCGCATCAGGGATGCTGCGCCCTACGATCGTTTGCAATTCTTATCTTCTGGCGTGCCAAAAAGGACGAGGTGGCAAAGCCACTTCGTCCTTTTTGGCACGCCAGAAGGGACTCGTTTGCATTTTTTCCTGCGGAAAAAATAAATGATAAAATTCGTCAAGCCGAATTTTCAACAGTCCACTGGACTGTTGCATTTGAATATTCGAGTCTCTTCTTTGTTGGCATGTCAAAAAGACGGAGCGGCTATGCCGCTCCGTCTTTTTGGCACGCCAGAAGGGACTCGAACCCCCAACCCTCAGAACCGGAATCTGATGCTCTATCCATTGAGCCACTGGCGCATATTTACTTACGAACAGACTGTATTATAGCAGAAATGTCCTACAAAGTAAAGAGAAAAAAGATGCTTCTTCAAAATAGAAGAAGCATCTTAAGCCGAGAAGAGTCGAACCCAAGTCGGTTTTCACGGGCATCGATTCACTGATGCTTCAGAAAACTCTTTGACAATCCATCAAGGATTCTCGGCGTCGTTTTATTCTCCTCGGCTATTACATCTTTTCGATGGCTTCGATTGCCGGGTTGATCTCTTCGACCTCTAAGCTTTCAATTTCGCCGTCGTCGCACATTTCTGCAACATTCGAGTTGATGGGAAGCCGTGCAAGGATCGGAATGTTGTATTTTGTTGCAATGAAGTCCAGATGGCTCTTGCCGAAGACCTCGATCTTCTTGCCGCAGTCGGGGCAGCGCAGATAGCTATAATTCTCCACGAAGCCGAGGATGGGAATGTTCATCATGTTTGCCATCTTGACCGCCTTGGAAACGATCATGGAAACCAGATCCTGCGGCGAGGTGACAATAATCAAACCGTCGATCGGCAGAGACTGATAAACGGTCAGCGGCACGTCGCCCGTTCCGGGAGGCATATCGACGAACATATAATCCACATCTTTCCAAATGACATCCGTCCAGAACTGCTTGACGGCACCGGCCAGAATGGGGCCGCGCCAAAGCACAGGTTCTGTTTCGTTGTCGAGCAACAGGTTGATGGACATTACCTGGATTCCGCCCTTGGATAAACCGGGGTGCAGTCCGTCCTCGTCTGCGCCCTCGCAGCTTTGCACGCCGAAGGTCTTCGGAATGGAAGGCCCTGTAATGTCTGCGTCCAGAATGGCGGTATTGTGACCTTTGCGCTGCATGGTTGCGGCCAGCAGGGAAGTCACCGTGGATTTACCGACGCCGCCCTTGCCGGAAACGACGGCGATCACTTTTTTGACGTTAGCTTTCGGATTCAGCTCTGCTAGCAGGCTTTCCGGCTTGCGGTCAGAGCAGCTTTCCTTACAGCTTGAGCAGTTGCCGTTACAAGATTCACTCATATTGATATCTCCTTATAAATATTTTTCAGTCATTTGCACCGATGGCGTCAAGCTCCGCCGAAACGGCTTCCCATTGCTCCATCAGTTCATTCAGCAGATTTGTCTGTTCAGCCTGCAAGGAAGTCAAACGCAAAAGCTCCTCATAATCGGAGGCAGCCGCCTGTAAAAGGCTGTCTGTCTGCGTAAGTGTCTGCTCCTGCTTTTCAATTTCCCGCTCTAAGCGGCGCACCTGCTTTTCCAGTTCCTTGCTGCCGCCCTTGGGTTTTCCTTTTTTCTCCTTCGGGGGCGCTTTTTCGCTGTTGCAAAGCAGCTTTTCGTGCTCCTTGACAGAGCGGTATTTCTGATAGCCGAACGGATAATCCGTAATTTTGCCGTCTTCCAATTCCCAAACCCTTGTTGCGAATTTCTCCACAAAATAGCGGTCGTGGGAAACAAACACGAGTGTACCCTCATATTCATCAATGGCACATTCGATCCACTCTCTTGCGCTGATATCCAAATGGTTGGTCGGTTCGTCAAGAATGAGAAGATTGATCTTGTCGTCCATCAGCATACACAGCCTCAAACGCGACTGCTCGCCGCCGGAGAGCGTTCCGACCGTCTTGAACACATCCTCGCCCGAGAACATAAACGCGCCCAAACGATCACGGGCGGTCTGTGGTGTGTAGTTCTTTTCGTAAAGGAGTGTGTCGTATAATGTGCGCTCCGGATGGTCGAAGTGGATGATCTGCGGCAGATACCCCCACTTGACTGACGGGCCGAAGCGGATTTTGCCGCTTGCCGGAAGCTCACCCAAAAGACCGCGCAGGAAGGTGGTCTTGCCGGTACCGTTGTCGCCGAGCAGGGCAATGCGCTCACCGCCGGTGACGGTCAGCTCCACATCGGAGAAAAGCTCGCGCTCTCCGTAGCCCATGGAAAAGTTCTTGACCGTGAAGACCTCGTCTCCGAAGAATTCCCGCTGACCGAATTTTGCGCGCATCTGCCGTTCCTTGGTCGGCCTGTCTGTCTTTTCAATGCGCTCCATACGGTGCTGGATGGACATTGCCCGGCGGTATAACACGCGATTGTTGATGCCCCAGCCCTTCATTCGCTCCAGAGTAAAGCCGAGCTGTTTCAGCTTTGCCTGTTCCTGTTCATATTGCTTCAGCTGCAGGTCAAACCGTGCCTGCTTTTCCTCTAAGTAGAACGAATAGTTGCCGCTGTAAAAATCCGGCTGTCCGTTGTTGATCTCAATGATGCGCTGCACCACGCGATCGAGAAAGAATCGGTCATGGGAGATCGTCAGGACGGTGCCCTTAAATTTGAGAATGTAATCCTCCAGCCATTCCACACTCTTGAGGTCTAAGTGGTTGGTCGGTTCGTCCAACAGCAGAATATCGGTTTTTTCGAGCAGCAGACGCGCTAAATTGACCCGCGTCTTTTCACCGCCGGACAGGGCGGAGAAAAGCTGCCCGCGTTGCTCTGAGGGAATCCCCAGGCCGTTGCAGACCTTGTCGGTGCTCACGTCCATGTCATAGCCGCCGCCGGAGGAAAAAGCGTTGGAAAGCTTGTCATATTCCGACAAAAGCGACTGCGGTGCGTGGGCGGTCAGCTTCTGCTCGTAGTCTTCCATCTGTGCCTTGATTTTTATCAAATCGGCAAAGGCGGTGCGAAGCACGTCCTCCACGGTATAGCCCTCGGGGTAGACCGGAATCTGCGAGATCAGGCCGAGCTTTTTTCCTTTTGCAACGGAGATCTCTCCGGCGTCCGCCTCGATCTGCCCGGTCAGGATGCGGAACAGCGTGGTTTTTCCGCAGCCGTTTCGCCCCATAATGGCAACGCGCTCACCGGCATGAATATCAAATGTTAAATGATCCAGCAGGATGTTGCCGATCTCAAAGGATTTTGTCAGCTCCCGCACGGAAATGTCTATCATAGTTTTTCCTCTTGCACGAAATGATAAAACTCATCCCGTGTATATAAAATATTGATCGCATCCAGTAAAGAATTTGTGCTCATGCGCTCCGGGAGAAGCAGCTTCTTTTTCAGAGCCTGCCGCCGTTTCTCGCTGCCGTCCGTTCCGGAAAGACCGAGTGAATAAAAATCGTTCTTTGTGATCGCTTCATGCACCGAAGCCTTTTCGGACAATGCAACACCTGCGTCAAGCAGAGCCTTTTGAAGTACCTCCGGCTTCATTCCCTCCACGCCGAGCTTGCCTTCCTTTCCGGGTGCAGCCTTGCGCTTTTCCTTGCCGTAGATATCGGGAATGTAGGCGTGAAACACGGTGTTTGCCGGAAGGCAGCCTTTCAGCTTGCTGCGAATCATAAAGCCTGCACTGTCGGAGTCGGTCAGAATGATTAGGCCGCGTTTTTCCGCCACGGTGCGCAAAAAGGATAGCTGCTCGCGATTATTCATGATCGAGAAGCCATTCGTTGTAAAAATCGGCGCGTCCACAAGCTGAGAGAGTGTGTTTTTATCGTACTTTCCCTCCACAACGATTGCCTGTTCCAAGTGGATCATGAGCGCGCCTCCTGAGAAAGCCGCAAAATCAAAAGCTCCGTGAGACGTGCCTTGTCGTCATAGGAGGTTTTGAGCTGTTCATCGGTCTGCAGGCACAGCAAAACCGCCTTTTCACAGAATGAAGCCGAGAGCTTCCGTGCCTGATTCATGGTGATCCTGGCAGGCGTCTCGCCGATGGAGCAGAGCTTCATTAAAGCATCAGGGCCTTTGCCGTGATCGGCAAGAATTTTTGCACAGTTGAGTCTGCGCATCTGACTGCCGATCGCGCCGACGATCATCACAGGTTCTTCCTGCTTTTTCAGCAGAGTCTGAAGCTTTGTAAGTGCAAGCGTGTAGTTTCCGCCGGCGATTGCGTCGGAAATATCAAAGACCATTGCCTCCAGCACCGGCTCCACAACGGCATCAATATCGGCCTTTGTAATGTTGGTCTGCTCGGAATACAGCGCGATCTTGCTGATCTCACCCTCCAAAAGCGTCATGCTTCCGCCGGTCTGCAAAATGAGATAGCTGCAAAGATTCTGCGAAATTTCCTTTTCAAACGCCTTAAAATGCCGCCAGATCCATTCGCACAGCGCACGCTCTGACTGCTTCTTGAATTCCACGATCAGGCTGTGCGCGGAGATGGCGTCCCAAAGCTTTTTCTTTCGCTTGTCCGGCTTGAATTCGGTCGTTTCATATACAAACACGAGGCAGCAGTAGTCGGGAATATCCTCGAATATGGCAATCAGACGTTCCCTGTCGTTCTCGGAAAGGGCAAACAGGTCGATCTCGTCCACCTGAACAAGGGATTTTTCTGCCATCATCGGGTAGCTTTCCACACTGTCCGACAGGGCTTCCATGCTGAAGTTTTCCTGTGTAAAGCGGTGGTAGTTAAATTCGCTCGTCAGGTCATCCAAAATCAGCTTTTTCAGCCGACCGAGCTCATAATTTCGCAGATAGGCTTCCTCGCCGTGGAGAATATAGCAATTCCCCGGCGTTTTGGCTTTGATGTCCGCTTTTAATTTGTCGTAGCCGCTGTCCTGCGGGGATTCCCATTTTGCCATATTCTCACCTCTTTATTGTAATTGTTCCGTCTTTGTCCGTGCGGTAAACGACGGCACCGATGGCCTCGAGCCTTTTCAGAATTCGACGTGCCGGGTGTCCGTAGCTGTTTTTACCGACGCTGATAATGACGATCTCCGGCTTTGCGCTCCTTAGAAGATTTTCCCCGGTCGAATATTTGGAGCCATGATGCCCCGCGATGAAAACATCCATGTTTGAGATGTTATAGCGGCGCGTGAGGCAGGCTTCCGCTTCGGTGTTCATATCGCCTGTGGCGAGCACTGACAGCTTTTCCGTGCGGAAGATCACGCTAAGACTTGCGGCATTACTGTCATCATTCATCATCGGAGGCGTAATACAAACCGTGCCTGTCGGAAGCTTTAGGGAGACATCCGAAAGCACATATTGTACGGGGATTTCATATTGGGCGGCAAGACTTTCAATTTGTGCCCGCCATCCGGAATCGTCGTTGACCGACGGCAGATAAAGCTGTTTCACACGGCTTCTGTGAAAAAGCTGTTCTATGCCGCAGACATGGTCTTTATCATAGTGCGACACGATCAGGCAGTCGATGCTCAGCTGCCCTTGATTTTCCAGGTATTCGGCCGCAGCTTCACCGCAGTCAAAACCGTCCGACCCGCCGCAGTCAAATACAGCACACCAGTCGTCGCTTCGTAAAATCAGGCATTGTCCCTGCCCGACATCCACCGCAGTCAGCTCGGCATCGGGATTCTTCTGAAAGACTGTCAGCCCGACACACAGGAAAAGGGAAGCGGCAAGAAGAACTGCGAAAACGCCCTTTTTCCGCTTCTTCCGCAACAGAAGATGCACCAGCATGGCACAATAGGCAAAACCAAGCCAATAGAGAACGAATGGATTTTTAACGGAAAGAGCTGCGTACGGGACAGAGGAAACAAGTTCCGCAACGCGCAGGATGTAGCGCACCAAAAAGTTGATCGGCAATGCGATCATGTGCCCGCCGAAGCTCCAGAACAGGCTGCAAAGAGCGGCGAGATAACCTGCCGTAAAGCAGATGCTGATCGCCCAAAGGATCAGGATGTTTGTCAGAATAGAGAGAACGGGCACAAAGCCGAAGGAAAGTACAAGCAGCGGGGTCGTAAAGATCATTGCGGAAAGTGTAGCGGAAATGCACAGCGCGATATAGTCCCGGATCTTTCCGAGCAGCTTTCGCGGCAGGGAATCGCTCGTTTCCGTTTTCCGCGGGTTGATCCACTGATAGATCCTGCTGCCGAACAACAGGACCCCGATCAGTGAGGTATAAGATAATTGCAGGCTCAGACTGCTGATCGCCCATGGGTTTATCAGCAGATTCACAAGCAGGGAAGCGCCAAGGGTAGTTGTCAAATCGTTTTCCCGCCGAAGAAGGGGCGCGAGAAGAAAAATGATCTGCATAACTGCCGCCCGCGTCACAGACGGAGAAAAGCCGACCATGGCGGCAAACAGAAGCACAAGCGGGATACCGATCAGCGCAGTCAGGCGCTTTCTGCGGACGGTCAGGAGATAGACCGCGCCGAGCAGAATGGAAACGTGCATCCCTGAAATCGCGATCACATGGGAAATGCCGCTTCTGGACAAATCGCCCTTTTGCTGCTCCGAAAGTCCGCCGCGATCACCGGTCATGAGTGCCTGCATAAAGCCCCGTGCGTTGGTATCAAACAGCTTCCCGGAGACATTTTTGACTTCCAGAGAGATCTTTGCAGGGTAAAGCCGCAGCGGGAGCGTATTCTGCCGGATGATATACGGCTTGTCTCTTGCAATGCAGACAAGGGAAATATCCTTTGTCTGATAGTATAAAAAATCTTCTCCGTCGGAGGACTTGAGAGAATCACGCAGCTCGGCGGTTACAAGGATCTGATCGCCGAGGGCAACATCCAACTCGTCGTCCACATACAGCAGCACACGGGTACGGTGCAGTTTTTTGTCAAGCTGACCTGTGACCTTGTAGCCGTAGGTGGATTTTGACGGCTCATCCAGAACCTCAATCAAAACCTCTTGCGTTGTTCCGCCTAATTGTTTCGCAGGGCGGAGACGAAGCTGCTCATATCCGCGGCAGTAGAATAAACCGGCGCAAAGACCGATAATCACGAGTGCCGCGACCCGGATGGTTCGTTTTTTGCGGAAAATGCAAAAGAGCGTGAGTGCGAACACGAACAGCCCGCCGCAATACCAAAGCAGATTCCCCGGGCAGCCGAGATAAACAAACAATGCAGCCGAAACGGAAAAGGCAAAAGAGAAAATCGCCAGTTTTCGCATAGCAAAGCCTCCGTCGGCGTTAGTTCAGCTCACTTAAAAATGCAGTGATCGCGCTGTCGTATTGCTCTGTGTTGCAGATACGAAGATGAGAGTGTGCGCCCTTATCGAGCCAGACCAGCTGTTTCTTTTCACTCGGGCAGGCGGCATAAAGTGCCTCTGCCATATAAGGGGGAGAGGAGACGTCCTCTTTTCCGTGGAGGAAGAGGATCGGAAGATGGAGCCTTCCGATATAGTTTTCGGGGCTTTCTTTTTTGATATTCACACCGCTGTAGCGCCGAATCAGCATTTCAAGCTGCATTTTCACGGGGAAAATGGGGCGATTTCCGGTTTTGAAACGGTGAATTAGCACGCGATCCCAGTTGGTATACATACCCTCGACAACAAGTGCCTTGATGACGTCCGGGCAGCCGGGCTTTGTGCATGCGAGCACAGAGGAGGCAGAGCCGATGCAAAGTGCATGGAGCACAACACAGGCGGTGTGACATTCTTTTTCCAAAAAGCGTGCCCAGTTTTGCAGATCGACGTATTCGTTGATGCCGAGCCCATTGTATTTGCCTTCGCTTTTTCCGTGACAGCGAATGTCAATGGAAAGCAGATTGTATCCTGCGGCGAAGTAGGGCGGGGCAAAATAGTAGCTGTAGTCTAAGCCTTCGGCTCTGCCGGAGACCAGTATGACCGTGTGATCGGAGCCTTGATCCAGGAATTCGCCGAAAAGACGGAAGCCGCTTGATACGATGCTGACCTCGCGGATTCTTTCGCGGTGTGCCTGCTGCCAGGCAACTGCGGTGTTGTACATTTCGGAATATTCCACATCCGTCGGGCAACTGTTGACCCGTCCCCATTTTTCCGGGGTGGTACGCACCAAAAGCTCGTTATAAACGCCTTTGGCAATTTGCATTGTATATAACCAACTGAAAACGGCACCGCCGATCAGCAATATTCCGACACCGAGCAGGATCCAACAGGTAAGGCTCATAGATTTTTCCCCACAATCTCCCATTATTTGTATAATCAAAGATAGTATAACACATTAGTATAAAAAAAGCACCAACAAATTCTTTCGGTTGCATTTTCTTCGCGCCGGACATATAATTCCCATGAAAGAAGGGTTTATATGAAAAATTGCTGGTGCGGCAGCGGCCTGCCGTATTCCGAATGCCATGAGCCGATCGAGGTGAAGCTTGCCCACCTGCGTGCGCAGGGAGAGCGTGTTCCGGATAAGAGCCTGATCAAAAACAAAGCGCAGATCGAGGGTATCCGCCTTGCGGGGAAAATCAACTCCATGGTCTTAGACCGTGTGGAGCAGGAAATCCATGTCGGCATGACGACGCAGGAAATTGACGATATCGTCGATGCCTATACCAGAGAGCTCGGCGGCATCCCGGCACCGCTCAACTATGAAGGTTTCCCCAAAAGTGTCTGCACCTCTGTGAATAATGTCATCTGCCACGGCTTCCCGAGTGACAAGGTAGTCTTAAAAGAGGGCGATATCGTCAATGTCGATTGCACGACCATCGTAAACGGCTATTTCGGCGATGCCTCCCGGATGTTCTGCATGGGCAAGGTCAAGCCGAACGCCGAAAAACTCGTCCGCGTGACAAAAGAGGCGGTGGAAATCGCCGTCAGTAACCTGAAACCCTATTGCCACCTCGGCGATATTGGATATTATGTAAACCAGCATGCGAAGAAAAACGGATTTTCTGTCGTGCGGGATATCGGCGGCCACGGCTGCGGCCTTGCGATGCACGAGGAACCCTATGTCTGCCATATCGGCCAGCTCGGCAAAGGCTTGCTGTTAGTCCCGGGCATGGTCTTTACGATTGAGCCGATGATCAACGAGGGCAGCGGGAGATTTATGGTCGATGGGGGAGACTGCTGGCAGGTCTATACCACGGATGGCAAGCTCTCCGCCCAGGTCGAGCACATGGTCCTCATCACCGAGGAAGGCTACGAGATCCTTTCAGCCTGAATCCGTGGCATTTTGCGCCGCGCGAATGAAATGAAGAGGCATGAAAATGATTGTTTATACGCACAGGTCAAAGGCTCCCCTTGCAAAAAGGGGAGCCTTTGACGCGCTAAATTTGTGTTTATCACCGCATCCGTAGGAGCGAGCATCGCTCGCCCGCCTGTGGGATAAGCACAAATGTAGCTGGCGAGCAATGCTCGCCCCTACGATCTCAAAAGAACGCTAAATTTCTGTTTTCCGAACAAAAGACTTCTCCTTGCGCAGAAGGCGTTAGCTGCAGGCTGAC
>JAKSPM010000047.1 GCA_024404825.1 Clostridia bacterium | reverse complement strand
AATTTCCGTTTGTCGTGGCATCTGCGCAGTTTATCTGTGATTGTGTTAAATTCCAGTCGGCTTGTTTTGGTAAAACTGTCCAAAAAACAGAGAATAAAGCAGGTTGATGTTGCAATGAACTACCAAGTTCAGTATAATAGTCGGACAATGGACAAGTCTCCGCGGAGGTGCAATCATGGCAAAACTCTATTTCAAATACGGTGCAATGGGCTCGTCCAAAACCGCACAGGCGCTCATTACGAAATATAACTATGAAGAAAACGACCTGCGCGTGTGGCTCATCAAGCCGTCTGCCGATCAGCGTGACGGGCGATGCACCATCCGTTCCCGTATCGGACTGGAAGCAGAGGCAGAGATCATCAATCCTCAGACCGACATCTACGCGGTCTATGTCTCTCGCAAGAACGCGGATGTCGTCATTGTTGACGAGTGCCAGTTTATGAGCGTGGCACAGATCGACCAGCTCCGGAAAATTGTGGACGATTTCAGTATTCCGGTCCTTTGCTTCGGTCTGCGTACCGACTTCCTCACCCATACCTTCCCGGGCAGTCATCGGCTGCTGGAGATCGCGGACAATATCGAGGAAATCAAGACGATCTGTGACTGCGGCGCGAAGGCGACCGTGACCGCGCGTATCAATGCCGACGGCTACATTGTCACCGGCGGCGAACAGGTCTTTCTCGGCGGAAATGATGCGTACATTGCAATGTGTCACCGCTGCTATGTCAAAAATATCGAAGAACACAAAAAAATTAAGCTGCACTCTCACTGAGCTGCACGCAAGATGAATATCGAAAGGGGAAACCACTATGAATTATCCGACTCCTCACATTAAAGCCACTCCGGAAGATTTCGGCCAGACCGTGCTGATGCCCGGCGATCCGCTGCGTTCGAAGTATATCGCAGACCACTTCCTGGAAAATCCCGTTCTTGTCAACAATGTCCGCGGCGTGCAGGGCTACACCGGCACCTACAAGGGCGTCAAGGTCTCCGTCATGGCCTCCGGCATGGGCATGCCTTCCATCGGCATCTACTCCCATGAGCTCTACAATGCCTACGGCGTACAGAACATCCTGCGCATCGGTTCCGCCGGTGCCATTCAGCCCGACATCAACCTCAAGGACATCGTCATGGCCATGGGCGCAAGCTCCGACTCCGCCTGGGGCAGACAGTTCCACTTAGCAGGCACCTTCTCTCCCATCTGCTCTTATGAGATGCTCCATGCAGCAGTTCAGTCCGCAGAAGAGGCCGGTGCTGTCTACCGTGTCGGCAATATCCTGTCCTCCGACGCCTTCTATTATGATGATGAGGGTATCCCCGAATCCCTCGACTCCGTCAAGACCTGGCAGAAGATGGGCATCATGGCCATCGAAATGGAATCCGCCGCTCTGTATCTCAATGCAGCCCGCTTCCACAAGAATGCACTGTGCATCTGCACGGTTTCCGACCAGCTGGTGCGCCACGAATACCTGACCGCAGAAGAGCGTCAGACCGGCTTCGAAGAAATGATGAAGGTCGCTCTGGAAACGGCAGTCAAGCTGGAAAAATAATCTAAAGGAGAACGACCATTCATGAAACGAATCTTTTTATTTGTTCTGGACTCCTGCGGTGCAGGTGCCATGCCGGACTCTGAAAAGTTCGGCGATATCGGCGTACATACCCTGCGCAGCTGCTCCACGTCTGACAAGCTGCATATTCCCAATATGTTAAAAGCAGGCCTCGGCAACATCGACGGCCTTGACTTCCTCGGCACCGAAGCTGCTCCCACCGGCGCATACTGCAAGCTGGCGGAATCCTCCATGGGCAAGGATACCACCATCGGCCACTGGGAGATCGCGGGCATCGTTTCTCCGCAGCCGCTGCCGACCTATCCCGACGGCTTCCCCGAAGAAGTGCTCAAGCCCTTCCGTGAAGCAACGGGCAGAGGCGTTCTTGCAAACGCACCCTGGTCCGGCACCGAAGTCATTAACAAGTACGGCGATGAGCACGTCCGCACGGGCGACCTCATTGTTTATACCTCTGCAGACTCCGTTTTCCAGATCGCGGCGCACGAAGACCTCGTTCCGCCCGAAAAGCTCTATGAGTATTGCCGCATTGCCCGCAACATCCTGCGCGGCAAGCATGGCGTCGGCCGCGTTATCGCAAGACCCTTTGTCGGCGAAAACGGCAATTACAAGCGCACCTCCAACCGCCACGACTTCTCCCTCGAACCCCCGAAGGAAACGATGCTGGATGCCGTCAAGGCAGCAGGCTTCGATTCCATCGCCGTCGGCAAGATCTTCGACATCTTTGCCGGACAGGGCACGACCGAGCATGTCTACACCAAGGGCAACACCGACGGTCTGAACAAGACCATGGAATATGCCGATAAGGACTTCAACGGCCTTTGCTTCATCAACCTCGTCGATTTCGATATGCTCTACGGCCACCGCAGAGACATCGACGGCTACGCCGCCGCACTGACCGAGTTCGATACCTGGCTTCCCAAGTTCATGGAAAAGCTGGGCGAGGACGACCTCGTCATGATCACCGCCGACCACGGCTGCGACCCGGCTTACACCGCCACCACCGACCACACCAGAGAATATATCCCTCTGCTGATCCTCGGCGACAAGGTCAAGCCCGGCAACCTCGGCACCCGCACCTGCTTTGCAAACATTGCCGCAACGATCTGCGACATCCTCGGTGTCAAGCTTGAGACCGAAGGCAAGAGCTTTAAGGACGAAATTCTGTAAGGAGGCACACAAATGACAGAACTGGAACTGATTGCACTGGCAAAAGAGGCAAGAACCCACGCATATATTCCGTATTCCGGCTTTGCGGTCGGTGCGGCCCTCCTGACAAAGGAAGGGAAGGTTTATCAGGGCTGCAACATCGAAAATGCTTCCTTCGGCCCGACGGTTTGTGCAGAACGCACAGCATTTTTCAAGGCCGTCTATGACGGAGAGAGAGAATTCGAAGCCATTGCCGTTGTCGGCGGCAAGGGCGGCGAAGAGCCGAGCGGCCTGTTCCCGCCCTGTGGCGTGTGCCGTCAGGTCATGCGGGAATTCTGCGCAGACGACTTCAAGGTCATCATGGGCGGCAAGGGTGACGAATTTGTTACCATGTCTTTGGCGGAAATACTCCCTGCAAGCTTTTCCCCGAGCGATATGGGCAAATAATTTTGGCCATATTTAACAAATTTTTAATATTTAGTTGACTTTTCCAAAAAAGTGTGGCACAATAGCACAGACGGTGAAAACCGTTAAATATTAAATTGGAGGATACAAAGAAATGAAAAAGCTTGTTGCACTTCTTCTTGCGCTCGCTATGATTGCTTGCCTGTTCGTTGGCTGCAAGGAAGAGCCCAAGAAGAACGACACCGACACCACCAGCACCACTGGCGCAGCTCCCACCGATCCTACTGATCCCACCGATCCTACAGCTCCCACCGAGCCCGCTCCCGCAGAAATCAACCCCGATGACATCCCCGATTCCATGACTTCCGAAGATGGCAAGTATGAAATCGCATTCGTCACCGACGTTGGCCAGCTGAAGGACCACTCCTTCAACCAGGGCACCTATGATGGCGTTAAGCTGTATGCTTACGACAACAACATGTCCTACAAGTACTATCAGCCCGCTAACGGCTCCGACGCTACTGACGACGACCGTTACGAAGCTATGAAGGCTGCTGCTGACAACGGCGCAAAGGTTATCGTTTGTGCTGGCTTCATGCAGGGCAACGCTCTTGCAAAGGCTGCTGCAGAATTCACCGACGTTAACTTCGTCTTCATCGATGGCTGGAACCTCGGCATGGACAACGTTTCCGGCATCGTCTTCCAGGAAGAACAGTGCGGCTACCTCGCTGGCTACGCTGCTGTCATGGAAGGTTACACCAAGCTCGGCTTCTGCGGCGGTGGCGGCGGCACCAACCCCGCTTGCTGCAGATATGGCTACGGCTATGTTCAGGGCGCAAACGCTGCTGCTGAAGCAAAGGGCGTTACCGTCGAAATGAACTACACCTGGCTGTATGGCGCTTCCTTCTCCCCCTCTGCAGAACTGCAGACCCTCTGCGCTGGCTGGTATGAAAATGGCACTGAAGTCATCTTCTCCTGCGGCGGCTCCATCTTCGACTCCGTTACCGCTGCTGCATCTGCTGCAGACGCAAAGGTCATCGGTGTTGACGTTGACCAGTCCTTCTCTTCCAACACTGTCATCACCTCTGCTCTGAAGGGCATTGGCGAAGCTGCTTACCTGGCACTCGCTGCTTCCTTCGGCACCGGTGACGAAGCTTGGTCCGACTGGAGCGGCGACGCTGACGTCGTTCTGGGCGCAGCTGAAGGCTCCGTTGGCCTGCCCACCGCTACTTGGTCCCTGGCTAACTGGTCCGTTGAAGAATACGAAGCTCTGCTCGCTGACATCGTCAACGATGTTGTCACCATCGACAACGACTTCGCAAACCTCGACACCAACACTCCCAATGTCACTCTGAACATTGTTGAGTAATTAAATGAAAAAAAGGGGAGGCTTCGGCCTTCCTTTTTTTATTCAAAAAGGCAGCATCGGCATAAAATCGTCCGATGTTGTCTTTTTTGCGATTATGATCTGTCGAAACAGCAAATTAAAAATGAGAAAATTTCCCAAATTCTACGGAGCTGTTTTTAAGATTTTCTGTAAATTTTGAAGCAATATTCACTACTTTTCGGCATAAAAAACTCTAATGACGGCTTTGCTCTCACACAAAGCGGCAGAATCTGTTGAATTCTAACAAAAACTTCAGCAAAGTAATGCAATTTTCAGTTGCTTTTTTCTGCTTGCTATGGTAGAATAATCTAGACCAGTAATTGTTGATTGAACGGGCAAATTGCGCATCGCCTGTCCAACCAAAATTCAGCCAAATCTTAAAAAAGGAGAGCCCTATATGAAGCAAATTAGAAAATGCATCGCACTTCTGTTTGCAATGCTCATTTTTGCCTCTCTTATCCTGACAGGATGCACAGCACCCAGATTTTCCTATACTGATGAACAGATTCAAAATCAGGTAAAATCTGCTGCAAAAGCTCGTGTCAGGATGACTGCCGATACCGGCGAATTTAAGGGATACAAAGTCAGCAAGCAGAAAGATGGAAGAAAGCAGGTCGAAGCGATCACGGTCGATCAGATCACCAATCAGGGTGATGTCTGGACTGCAGTCGGCACAGCTGTTCTGGAAAACACAACAGACAAAAGCGATAAGCTGACGGTTTCCTTTGAACTGAAGGTCAAGCTGATCGACTACGTTACAGAAACGCCTATGCTGTCGTTCCTTGACTTCTCCATGCAGCTTCCGGAAAACGCCGACTAACCTCATACAACATAGCACACTTAGCTTTACCCTTGATTTTCTGCCGCCTGTCGGCAATTATTCTGACATGAAAGAAGGTGCGGTATGGACAACTCTCAAGATTATGTAATTGAGATGCTTCATATTACCAAAGAGTTCCCCGGCATTAAAGCAAATGACGATATCACCCTTCAGCTCCGCCGTGGTGAGATTCACGCGCTGCTCGGCGAAAACGGTGCAGGCAAATCCACGCTGATGAGCGTTCTGTTCGGCCTGTATCAGCCGGAACAGGGTGAAATCCGCAAAAACGGTGAAGTTGTTAAGATTAACAACCCGAACGACGCGACCCGCCTCAATATCGGTATGGTTCACCAGCACTTCAAGCTGATTGAAGTCTTTACCGTTTTGGATAACATCATCCTCGGCGCGGAAACGACGAAAATGGGCTTCATCCAGAAGGCAGAAGCCAGAGCAAAGGTTCAGGAGCTTTCCGAACGTTATGGCCTGAACGTTGACCTTGACGCAAAGGTCGAGGATATCACCGTCGGTATGCAGCAGCGTGTTGAGATCCTGAAGATGCTGTATCGTGACAATGAAATCCTGATTTTCGACGAACCTACGGCAGTTCTTACGCCGCAGGAAATCGACGAGCTTATGGAGATCATGCGCGGCTTCGCAAGAGAAGGCAAGTCCATCCTCTTCATTACACATAAGCTCAACGAGATCATGGCAGTTGCTGACCGTGTATCCGTTCTCCGTAAGGGCAAATACATCGGTACGGTCGATGTTGCTTCCACCAACAAGCAGGAGCTGTCCAACATGATGGTCGGCCGTCCTGTTCAGCTGGTCGTTGACAAGGAAGAAGCACAGCCTGCAGACGTGATTCTCGAGGTTGAGAACCTGACCGTTCCGTCTAAGCTGCATCACAACGATGCAGTCAAGAACGTTTCGTTCAAGGTACGTGCCGGTGAGATCGCCTGTATCGCAGGTATCGACGGCAACGGCCAGACCGAGCTTGTCTATGCACTGACCGGCCTTGAAAAGTCCACCGGCGGCAAGGTTACCCTCTGTGGCCAGGACATTTCCAAAGCTTCCATCCATAACAGACTTGAAAATATCGCACATATCCCCGAAGACCGTCATAAGCACGGCCTCGTTCTGGACTTCTCCCTGGAGCAGAACATGGTTCTTCAGAGATTCCGCGAAAAGCAGTTCCAGACACTCGGCTTCATTAAAAACGGCGCTGTCCGCGATTATGCAAACGGTCTGATCGACCGCTTCGACGTCCGTTCCGGCCAGGGTGCCATCACCACGGCACGTTCCATGTCCGGCGGCAACCAGCAGAAGGCAATCATTGCCCGTGAAATCGACCGCGAAAAGCCCTTGATGATCGCTGTCCAGCCGACTCGTGGCCTCGACGTCGGCGCAATCGAATACATTCATGCACAGCTTGTTGCACAGCGCGATGCCGGCAAGGCAGTCCTGCTTGTCTCGCTGGAATTGGATGAGGTCATGAGCCTGTCCGACAGAATCCTCGTCATGTATGAAGGCGAGATCGTCGGTGAGCTTGACCCGAAGACTACGAGCGTTCAGGAGCTTGGCCTGTATATGGCCGGCGCGAAGCGCATGAATCTGGAGGGAGGCAACGAAAATGGATAATCGTTCCCCGCTGCTTAAGAGAGACGGAACCCAAAAGCTGCTTGCTTCTCTGATTTCCATTGTGATCGGCCTGATCTTCGGCAGCATTCTTGTTGCAGTTGTCGGCCTGCTCAGCAAGGATATCGGCGGCAAAGGCATTTGGGACGGCATTCGTCTGATCTTCATCGGTCTGTTCAGTAAGACCAGAGACACAGCCGGCAACCTGACGTGGGGCTTCAACTCCACCAACTTCGGCAACATGCTCTTCCGAGCTACTCCGCTGATTATGACAGGTCTTTCCGTTGCTGTTTCTCAGAAGACCGGCCTGTTCAACATCGGTGCACCCGGCCAGTACCTGATGGGTACTCTGGTTTCCCTGATGATCGCACTCGGCGTTCCCACCACTGCAATTCCTCCCGTCATCGTATGGCTGCTTGCCTTCCTCGGCGGCATGCTCGCAGGTGCTCTGTGGGGTGCAATTCCCGGTATGCTCAAGGCATTCCTCAACATCAACGAGGTTATCGCCTGCATCATGACAAACTGGATCGCAGCCGTCTTAGTCAGCTGGGCGTTCAGCGCAGCAAAGTTCTCCGTTGTCCGCGGCCAGTATTTCAACCAGACTGACTGGACCAATGCAAGCGGCACCTTCCAGAATATCGCAGAAGGCACCAAGTCCAGCTACGTTTACAAGACGATTTGGAACAATGTTGCAACGCCGAAGCTCGGCCTTGACAAGATCTTCCCGAACTCCCAGGTCAATGCAGGCATCCTGATCGCCATCCTGATCGCAATTGCAATGTTCGTCCTGATCAACAAGACGACATTCGGCTTCCAGCTGAAGGCTTGCGGCGCAAACCGTCATGCTGCCCGCTATGTCGGCATCAAGGATAAGAACAACATCGTTTACTCCATGGCAATTGCCGGTGCTCTCGCAGCCGGCGGCGCTGCTCTGTATACCCTCGCAGGCAACACCGAGTTCTCCTGGAACACCTACCAGAAGCTCCCGGCAATCGGCTTCAACGGCATCCCCGTTGCCCTGCTTGCAACTAACAACCCCATTGGCGTTATCTTCAGCGGTATCTTCATGGCGATGCTGAACATTGTCGGTACGCAGCTTACCAAGTTCACGGCATACAATGAATACATCACTGACGTTATCATTGCGGCAATCGTCTACCTGAGTGCATTTGCTCTGGTAATCCGCATGATGTTCAACGGCAGCAAGAAGAAGGCTCATGCAGCAGAACCCGCTCCCGCAGTTGCGGAACCTGCCGAGCCGGCAACCGAGCCCATCGCGGACGCCGGGGAGGACCCCGCGCCGGATGCGGCAGTCGAAGAGGAAGGCGGTGAAAACGCATGACGTTCTTAATTCAACAGACATTGCTTTTCTCAATCCCGTTGATGATCGTTGCTTTGGCAGGCGTTTTCTCTGAACGAAGCGGCGTTATCAACCTGGCACTTGAAGGTATCATGATCATGGGCGCTTTCATCGGCGTTATGGCAGTTCGTATCCTTCAGGGCCTGCCGGTCTTTGAAGAGGCATTTGCAAACAACCAGTATTTCAAGCTTCAGCTGATGGAAATCCTCGTTATGCTGATCGCAGCCGTCGGCGGTGCGATATTCTCGCTGCTGCTGTCGTTTGCATCCATCAACCTGAAAGCCGACCAGACGATCGGCGGTACTGCACTGAACATGCTGGCTCCGGCAATCGTCCTGTTCCTTGTCCGTATCATTGCAAATCAGAACACCCTGAACATGCTCGACGGCAGCAACTCCGCTGACTGGTTCATGCTCAAGAAAAAGATGTTCGGCTATGGTGCAAAAGAGCAAATGGGCTTCATCGGCAGAACTCTGCTCGACAAGACCTATCTTGCAACCTACATTGTAATTTTCGTCTTCATCCTGCTCTCCATCATCCTTTACAAGACCAGATTCGGCCTGCGTCTTCGTTCCTGCGGTGAAAATCCCCAGGCTGCTGACTCTCTCGGTATCAGCGTTGTGAAGATGCGTTATTCCGGTGTTACCATCTCCGGTGCTCTGGCCGGCATGGGTGGCTTTGTCTACGCTCTGACCACGCAGGGCTGTACCTGTAACGGTGACGTTGCCGGTTTCGGCTTCCTTGCTCTGGCAGTTATGATCTTCGGTAACTGGAAGCCTCTGAACATTGCACTTGCTTCCTTGCTCTTCGGCTTGTTCAAGTGCATTTCCGCCGGCTATTCCTCTCTGGATATCAACGGTGACGGCAAGTTCCTGCTCGCCGACATCGGCATCAGCGCATATGTCTATCTGCTCCTGCCGTACGTAATCACCCTGATCGTTCTTGCCCTGACCTCCAAGAGCTCCCGTGCTCCGAAGGCAGAAGGCATCCCCTACGACAAAGGCAAGCGTTAAATTACACATTTATGTTGTCCTATCCCTGTTCCCGGGGATAGGACAACCGATGTTTTAGCGACGAATTCATTTTTCCACCCCTGCACGGAGGATATTTTATGTCCAACATTCTTGTAATCGGTATCGCGGGCGGCAGCGGCAGCGGCAAGACCACGCTCATGAAGAATCTCATGAGCAAGTTTGGGGACGATATTGCTGTTTTAAGCCACGATAACTATTACTGCGCACATGATGAGCTGCCCTATGAGCAGCGAAGCAAATTAAACTACGACCATCCTGATGCCTTTGAGACGGATATGATGATAGAGCATCTGAAAATGCTCAAGGAGGGCAAGTCGATCGAGTGCCCAACCTACGATTATACCATCCATAACCGTGCGGCCGAGACCATCACCGTTGAGCCGAGACCTGTCATTATTGTCGAGGGCATTTTGATTTTTGAAAACAAAGAGCTCTGCGATCAGATGGATATCAAGATCTATGTCGATACCGATGCCGACGTTCGCCTGATCCGTAGAATCAAGCGAGACGTCGCCAAGCGCGGCAGAAGCCTGGAATCCGTCCTTGACCAGTATCTTGCAACGGTCAAGCCCATGCACGAGATGTTTGTTGAGCCGAGTAAGAAAAACGCCGATATCATCGTCGTCGGCGGCGGCAAAAACCTGGTCGCGCTGGAAATGATCGATCGCCGCATCGAAAGCCATATCGACGAGGACGACATCATCGAAGGTCAGCAGACAATAGTTTAATACAAAAGACACAGAGTGCCGAAACATCGGCACTCTGTGCTTTTT
>JAKSPM010000046.1 GCA_024404825.1 Clostridia bacterium | reverse complement strand
TGCCCCGTTCCATATCTTGATTTTGACGGTTTCGGGGTTTATTGACAGTCTGAGCCCGGACAGTGTCCGGGCTTTTGTTATGTCTCAGAAAGAAATCTCCTCGTCGTCTTCGTCAAATTCAAACTCCAGCGGTTCGCCGCACTTCGGGCAAACGCTTTCGCCCTCTAATAGAGTGTCTTCGTCAAAGACGGTAACCTCGCCGCACTTCGGGCAAGTGACCTCGTATTCTGCAAAGTCATCCATGTAGTTCATGTCTTCATCGTCGTCATCGGTAAAGCCGAAATCGTCATCATCGTCTTCGTCATCTTCGTCCATGAGATAGTCTTCAATGGCATCAAGATCGTCTTCGATTTCATCCAGCTCATCGGAAATGCAGATGGTGGTTTCTTCGATGTCGCCAACGGTTTCCGCCATGTCACCGAGCAGATCAACGATTGCGGCAATCATTTTGCCTTCGCCGTCTTCGGTGTTGAGCTTCATGCCTTCCATAAGGCCCTTGAGGTAAGCGGATTTTTCAGACAAAGTCATGATTCTTTCCTCCTTTGTGTCAGCAGGTTGGTTAACTTCTTACTTGGCGCGGCCCAGGTATTCGCCGGTACGGGTATCGACCTGGATCTTGTCGCCCTCGTCAATGAACAGGGGGATCTTGATCTCTGCGCCGGTTTCCAGGATAGCGGGCTTCAGGGTGTTGGTAGCGGTGTTGCCGGGAACAGCGGGGTCGGACTTGGTGACGACCAGCTCGACAAAGTTCGGGCATTCAACGCCGAAAACGTTGCCCTTGTAGCTCATCAGGGTGCAGGATTCGTTTTCCTTGATATACTTGAAGGAATCGGGAAGAACGTCCTTGCTCAGAGGAACCATGTCAAAGGTTTCCTGATCCATGAAGTAGTACAGGTCGCCGTCGTTGTAGGAGTATTCCATCTTCTTGCGTTCGATGAAAGCTTCTTCAAATTTAGCAGTGGGGTTGAAGGAAGTTTCGGTGACGCCGCCGGTGATGATGTTTCTCATCTTGGTACGGACGAATGCAGCACCCTTGCCGGGCTTGACATGCTGGAATTCGACAACCTGGAACAGCTTGCCGTCCATTTCAAAGGTTTTACCGTTTCTGAATTCGCCTGCGGTAATAGTAGCCATATATTTAGCCTCCAAAAATTAAGTTTCGTAATTATAATTCGCTTTATGCAAATAACCGCAATAATTTTACAACATCATCGCGCACATTGCAAGCATTTGTGTAAAATTTCTTGAATTTCTGCACTTACGGCAGGATAATAAGCTCCTTCGGGCTTTTTGTAATATCAATGCAGCCTTCTTCCGTAACGATCACGACGTCTTCAATTCTCACGCCGAATTCATCGGGCAGATAGATACCGGGCTCTGCCGAGCAAACCGCACCGGCAGGCATGGGCTTATCGTTCGAGGGGTTGCAGTTCGGGCTTTCGTGAATTTCAAGGCCCAGGCTGTGGCCGTAGCCGTGACCGAAGCAGCTGCCGTAACCGCTATCTGCAATCACCTTTCGAGCCGCACCGTCAATTTCGGCACCTGTCACGCCCGCCTTGGTTGCAGCGATGCCTGCAAGCTGTGCCTTAAGCACGGTTTCATAAACCTCGCGCATTTTCTCCGTCACAGAGCCGAGCGCGACCGTTCTTGTCATATCGGAGCAGTAGCCGCGGAAGATGACGCCGAAGTCCATGGTAATGAAATCCCCGCGCTGAATTTTGCGCTCGCCCGGCACAGCATGCGGCATGGAGCCGTTCGGCCCGGAGGCGACGATGGGAGCAAATGAGAGTCCCTCTGCGCCGTTTTTATACAGGCAGTAAATCAGCTCGGCGGCAAGCTCTTTTTCGCTCATTCCCTCACGGATGCGGGTACATACCTCCGTAAAGGCACGGTCGGTGATCTCCTGTGCCTGGATCATCCGTTCAATTTCCCACGGCTCTTTTACGGCGCGGAAGCCGGAGATATCCTCCTGCGCAGGAACGAGCTTGCAGTTGAGTTTTTCCTCGTAGCTGCGCAGCTCTGCGACCGTAAGATAGCCGTCCTCATAGCCGAGGGTCTGTAAGCCGAAATCACGAATGGTATCATTGATCGCCTGCGAATAGGAATAGCCGCGCTCGATCATAATGACTTCAAAATCCGGCAGATTCTTCTGTGCTACCTCAATATAGCGGGAGTCGGTAAAGAAACGGCAGCCCTTTTTCGAGATCACGCTGACGCCCTCATCCACATTGAACTCCGCGCAGTACATCCGGCTGACGGCACTCGTCAAAAGCAGGCCGTCATAGCTTTTCCCGAGCAGAGACAGGTATTTTTCAAGATTCTTCATGTTTGTATTTCCTCCCCTTTGCCATGAAAATAAACGGCACCTCCGCCACATGGCGGAGCTTGAGCCAAAATGTGTGGTTATGGATGGACTTGACCAAAACGGAATAGACGCCTGCGCAGTTCGCACCGAGAACGTCCGTATAGATCTGGTCACCGACAAGGGCGGCCTCGGATTTTTCAACGCCGTATTTTTTAAGGCATGCCTTGATGCCCTTGGAAAACGGTTTTTTCGCGCCCTGAATCACGTCAACGCCGTACTGCTCGGAGAATATCCGCACTCGCGGCTTCTTACTGTTGGAGACGATACAGAGCTGCACCGAGCTTTTCTGAAATTTTGAGATCCAGTCCAAAAGCGCCTGCGAAGGCACATTGGTGGTATAGGGCAGCATGGTATTGTCAAAGTCGAGCATCAGAAGCTTTATGCCGCGCTGCAAGAGATATTCCGGCGGCAGATACGTTACTTCCGGAAAAATAACTTTCGGTAAAAAAGAAATCATAATGATATATGACCTTCCGTGAATGGAAGCGTGCTGCCCTTTCATATATTTTACAGAATTATTATAACACGAGAAACGGAGGTTGTAAATTGAATCTGCCGTTATATTTTGCTTTGAAGGAAAAAATGCAGGATCCTGCCGAACGGACAGACGACCCTGCAGCAAGATATTATACGTTCGGAGAAACAATCCCGAAAACGGACATCCTTATCGTCACTGACAGCTCTGTCAGCACATCACCGGAGGAATTCGCCGAAGTGTTTTGTACTGCCTGCAAGGCATCTGCCGCCAAGGGGGTGTTTTTTGATTTTGAGAAACCGCTCAGCGCCTATTTTGTACGATTTTCCGAGCTTGTGATAAACGCTTTTCCGGACTTCTTTTTTCTTCTGCCGAAGCAATATGCCGCGATCTGCGAAAAAGCACTGATTTTATGCACGCCCTGCCTGCCGCAAAATTCCTGGGAAAACTTCTGCAGGCAGCAGCAAAAAGCCTATCCGAACCGATGGGCATTGGAGCTCATCCCCTATCAGCTTTTATATGAGTGCGGCAAAAAAGCACAGATATCCTACCGTTCCCTATCGCAATATCAGTCCTGCGAGGGTCAGTTTCTTGCGCAGGCCGTATGTATGAGCCAAAGGAGTAAATTCAGGCATCTGATCTACGATACGCCGCAAACACTGCGAAACAAACTGGATATCGCAGAGAAAAACGGCTGTCAGCTCTCGATCGGACTGCTGGAGGAGCTTCGGTATTATTTTTGAAAAGCGGGAAACACTGGAAACGGGTGATATTTATGAAATTCCGCGTTCGACTGGTTTTATGTGCCGTTATCTTCGCACTTGCAATTTCCGTAAAGCAAATGATTCCGCAGGGGCAGAAAGCAATGCGCTCCATTCTGTTCGGAAAAGGAGACGACCCTGTATCACAGGCCTGCAGTGCCTTTCGTCAAAGCCTCTCAGAAGGCGAAAACCTGAAAAAAAGCGTTTACGCTTTCTGTGAAGAGCTCTATGAAAAAGATTGATATTTCTCCGCTTCTGATCTTTGCGCTGTGCCTGCTTGCCTACTGTCTGCCGCCCGGCATTTTCTTTCCGTTCCTGCTTGCCGCAGGTCTTCACGAAACAGCGCATATTGTATTATGTAAACTGCTTCATGTGAAAATCAAAGCCTTTTCTCTGTCCGCATCCGGTGCCGAGCTGACAGCAGATTTCAAAACCTACCTCCAGGAGCTTCTTTGTATTTCGGCAGGGCCCGCTGTTAATTTTCTGTGCGTTCTGCTGTTTTTTCGGTTTGCGTATTTTGCGCTGTTCAGTCTGCTCCTAGGGCTTTATAATTCCCTGCCGCTTTCCTCGCTTGACGGCGGGAGGCTGCTTCATATCCTGCTCCTGCGCCTATGCTCGTTTTCATTTGCAGAAAAGCTGTGTCAAATCACGGAAGCTGCCGTTTGTTTGCTTCTTGCAGTCGGCGGAGTGATCCTCTGTTGTGTATATCATGCGGGACTTTGGAGCATGATTGCGTGCGGTCTGTTGCTTGCAAAATCAAAGGGATTGGAAAACATCTTGCTTTTCCTTCCCCGAAGACGTAAAATAAAGAAAAAATCACACGAGGGAGCCATATGACAGGAACACTGGAACGTATCTTACCCAACGTACAAAAGCCCGCCAGATACACGGGCGGTGAATATTTGCAGACCGTGAAAAACAAACAGGATGTGGATGTGCGCGTCGCGTTCTGCTTTCCCGATACCTACGAGATCGGAATGTCCAATTTAGGCATGCGGATTCTTTACGGGATCATGAACAACATGGACGGTGTCTGGTGTGAGCGCGTCTTTGCCCCCTGGGGCGATATGGAAGACGCCATGCGCAAAGAGGGTCTGCCTTTGTTTGCCTTAGAGAGCCACGACGCTGTCAGGGATTTTGACATGATCGCCTTTTCCATCGGCTATGAGATGTCCTATACCAACATTCTCAATATGCTTGATCTTTCAGGTCTGCCCCTGCACGCCGCAGATCGCACCTCTTTGAAAAACATCGTCTTTGCAGGAGGTGTCTGCGCCGTGAACGCGGAGCCGCTCGCCGATTTCATCGACTTTTTCAGTCTGGGCGAGGGCGAAGAGATCACTGTTGAAATCGTCTCCTTATATCAAAAAGCAAAAAAAGAGGGCTGGGACAAGCAGCAATTCCTCAAAGAGGTCTCCAAGATCGAGGGCGTCTACGTTCCCTCGTTCTATGAGCATACATACAAGGAAGACGGCACCATCCGTGAAATCATCGCCAAAAACGGCGCTCCGAAAACTGTCACCAAGCGCATTGTTCAGAACTTATCCGCCGCTTATTGGCCTGTTGATATGATCGTCCCCTCCACGGAGATCGTCCACGACCGCGGCAATCTGGAGGTCATGCGCGGCTGTATCCGCGGCTGCCGCTTCTGTCAGGCAGGCTTCTGCTACCGTCCGGTGCGTCCGAGATCGCCGCAAGTGTTATATGACCAAGCGGTGAAGTCTTTAGAGTCTTCCGGCTGCCACGAGATCACACTGTCTTCCCTGTCAACCTCCGACTATCGCTACTTAGGCGATTTGACCGACAAGCTGCTTGATTACTGCAACGCGAGAAAAATCAATCTTTCTCTGCCGAGCCTGCGTGCAGACAACTTTTCAAGGGATCTGATGATGAAGGTGCAGACCGTTCGCAAGAGCGGGCTGACCTTTGCCCCGGAAGCAGGCACGCAGCGTCTGCGTGACGCCATCAACAAAAACGTCACCGAGGAAGAGATTTTGCAGACCTGTGCGACTGCGTTCTCCGGCGGTTGGAATAACGTCAAGCTCTATTTTATGCTCGGTCTTCCCACCGAGACTGATGAAGACGTGCTCGGCATCGCAGAGCTCGTTTGGAAAATTTATAACTGCTGGCGAGACAACGCTCCCAACAAAAAACGCGCAGTGCGTATTCATGTCTCCACGGCGTTCTTTGTGCCGAAGCCTTTTACGCCCTTCCAGTGGGAAAAGCAGATCACGCCCGAGGAATATACAAGAAAGACCAATCTTCTGCGGCAGGCTATGCGCAACAAATGCGTGGAATATAACTGGCATCAGCCCGATTTGAGCCAGCTGGAGGCCGTGCTTGCCAGAGGCGACAGACGGATCGGCAAAGTCATCGAAACGGCGTTCCGCATGGGGGCGAAGCTCGACGGTTGGGATGAATATTTCAATTACGAGATTTGGATGGACGCCTTCCGCGCCTGCGGTATTGACCCGGAATATTACACCACGCGCGGCTTCGGCGAAGAGGAAGTTTTGCCCTGGGAAACGGTTTCCGTGGGCGTAAGAAAGGATTTCCTGCTTTCCGAGCGTCATGCGGCATACCGCTCCGAGATCACGCCCGACTGCAGACATGCGTGCATGGGATGCGGCGCATCGAAGCTCTATACGGAGGGAAAATGTGATGAATAGACTCCTTTTTGAAAAGACCGGACGCGCCGTGTTTATTTCGCATTTGGATCTGATGCGCATTTTCCAACGGGCGTTTCGACGTGCAGGCGTCATGCTGAAACATTCGCAGGGCTTCACGCCCCATGCCTATGTGTCGATTCTGATTCCTTTGTCCGTCGGTGTCGCAAGCCGTTGTGAAATTTTGGAATTTGAATTGGACGAGAGTGAAAGCACGCCGCTTGCTTCTTTGCCCGAGCTTTTGAACAAGACCATGCCCGAGGGAATCAAGATTCTCAAAAGCTACGAGAGTGACCGCAAGGCAAAGCATCTTTGCTATCTTCACGCCGATGTGACGATGGAATATGATAGCGGCGTCAGGGCAGGCTGCGCAGATGCAATTCGGGATTTCTTCAAACGTGATGAAATTTTGATGGACAAGCGCACCAAAAGCGGCGAAACCGCTTCTCAGAATATTGCGGAAATGATTCGTGATCTCAAGGTGCTTGAGGAAGAAAACGAAATTCACTTGGATTGCACCGTCTGTGCACAGAATCCGAGCCTCAATCCCCTGCAGCTTGCAAAGGCAGTTTCGCAGTATCTTTCCGAATATGCGCCCGATTTTGCGAAATGCGAACGCCTTGCTTTTTTGGATGAAGAAATGCAGCCGTTTTTGTAATGATTTCCGCTCATATCCGTTTCAAAACCGAACAGACTAAATACAGCAGCTTCACGCTGCTGTATTTTGCATTTTGGGGAGGACACGATGCAGGGGTCTTTATGGTCAGATGGTGTTATCATGCCGGAATTCCCGAAATTGGACGGTGATTTGTCCGTAGATGTGCTGATCGTCGGCGGCGGGATCGTCGGCGTTTTGTGCGCCGCAAAGCTTCAAAGCGAAGGGGTCAACTACGCCCTCGTGGAGCAAAACCGCATTTGTCGAGGAGTCACGGAAAACACAACGGCAAAAATCACCTCTCAACATGGGTTGATTTTCGAAAAACTGATCTCCCGTTTCGGCCCGGAGCGTACAAAGCTCTATCTTACGGCAAACGAAGACGCGATCAAAGAATACCGCAGGCTGTCACAGAACATTGACTGTGATTTTACCGATACCTGCTCCTATGTGTATTGCTTGAATGACCCTGACCGTATCTCAAAGGAGCTTTCTGCCCTGCACCGTCTGGGGTTTCCCGCCGTATTCAGTCAGACGAATGAACTGCCCTTTCCGACAAAGGGCGCTGTCATGTTCCCGCGGCAGGCGCAGTTCCATCCCATGAAATTTCTTGCCGTGATTTCAAAGGGACTGCGTATTTATGAAAACACGAAGGTACGCGAGCTGATCGGCACAACAGCCGTCACGGCAAGCGGGAAGATTCGGGCAAAGAAACTCATTCTTGCTACACATTTTCCCATTCTGAACAAGCACGGCGGCTACTTTTTGAAGCTGTATCAGGATCGTTCCTATGTTTTAGCGTTATCTGATGCGCAAAAAATAGACGGGATGTATGTTGATGCCGACAAAAAGGGCTTGTCGTTCCGCTCGCAGGGTGATATGCTTCTGCTCGGCGGCGGGAGCCATCGAACAGGTAAAAAAGGCGGCGGATGGCAGGAGCTCAAACGTTTTGCATCGGAACACTATCCGAAAGCGACAGAGGTTTACAGATGGGCAACGCAGGACTGTATGAGTCTTGACCTGCTCCCCTATGTCGGCATTTATTCCAAAAACACGCCCGATTTATTTGTTGCCTCCGGCTTCAATAAATGGGGCATGACAGGTAGCATGGTCGCAGCTTCGATCCTTCTTGATCTTGTGCAGGAAAAAGAAAACCCTTATGCAGAGGTGTTTTCGCCGACAAGAACGATCCTGCGACCGCAGCTTGCCTTGAACGCTTTGGAATCGACCGTAAACCTATTGACGCCGACAAAGCCGCGCTGTCCGCATCTGGGGTGCGCCTTAAAATGGAATAAAGAGGAGCACTCATGGGACTGTCCGTGCCACGGCTCAAGGTTTGCGCATGACGGAACGTTAATTTTGGGTCCCGCAACCGCTGACCTCCCTGAAACGTAAAAGCGATACCTCCGAAGGGAAACCTTCGGAGGTATTTTTGTGCTTTTCAGGGTGTATTGACATTGCGTGATTCAGTCAACGAACAGGTTACCGGCAAATTTAATGCGATTTATTGCCATCAATTTGTTTCTGTGATAGAATGCTTTCGAGAATACCGGACGGAGGCTGGCATGAAAAGCATAGGTGAAACCATCAGAATTTACAGGCTGAAAGCGAACATGACGCAAGAGGATCTCGGCAAGAAGCTGTTTGTTACAAAGCAGGCTGTTTCAAAATGGGAAAACGGCAAAACGCTTTCGGATATTGAAACGATCAAAAATCTTGTTGAACTCTTGAACATACCGCATGATGAAGTATTGGGGAATTCCCTCGATCAAACACGTAAATATAAGAAAGCCGTCAAGATCCTGATTCCCGTTTTGGTATTGAGCATTTTGCTATTGCTCTTTGCCGCCTTTGATGGCTTTGATATGATTCGGCGAAGAATGCAGAGCGGCGTGGCAATTATCACGCTCTATGAAAACGGCAGTCTTGTTAAATCGGATCAATATAGGATAAAAGGATTATCCGATATAAAACCAGGAAGCAACGGATATTCATTTGATATTGATTACGGTGAGGTCAAAGGAACAATAACAACTTCTCAAAATGAAACAATAGAATTCGGATTCTTCAACACAAATAATTGGCATAATGTGCAAATATCGATTCAAATTACTACAATCGCAGATAAACGTTATGTGATTCAAACAGTTACCTATAAAACAGATAACGATCAAATTGATGTGCTTGAAACCAACGCTGAAATAAACGAGGAAAATTGCGCATCCGTATTTCGTAAAGGGGCATCTTAATTTTTACATAAAAAGAAAGAAAAAAAGACTTGCATTACAGAACGAAGTGTGCTATTATAACTGCGCTAAAGAAATATCCGGGTGTGGCGAAGTTTGGTATCGCGCTTGAATGGGGTTCAAGAGGCCGCTAGTTCGAATCTAGTCACTCGGACCAAAAAATCTGAAATCTAACGATTTCAGATTTTTCTTTTTTCCAAATAGTTTTTATCGTATTTTTATTGTTAGTAAGCAAAAAACGCAGAAATTCGAACAAAATCATCTTGTTCGGATTTCTGCGTTTTTGTCACTTTACATTTACATGATTTTCCCCATTTCAAGAGGCATTTTTTCATTTATGGAATTTGTGTGGAATTGTGCAAATTGCCATATCCGTTTTTCAAACATTTTCGCGCAAAAAGAATTTTCAAAAAATGAAATGTTACATCTTTTCAGGAGCAACATAGTGTGAAAGTGAGTACAGGTCCAGCGCAGAAGAAAAAGGGCGCAAAAACCCACCCCTGCAAAAGATAGTTTTTTGCAAGGCGGTCGCTTGTCTGCACTCTTTCATCTCTATTTGTGCGGACGCAAAGCGGCCGAATGGTTGATTTATATGCAAGCTTTCATTGCTCATCATCCCCTGTCACAAACAGTTGGCCGTCGCCTTCTTGGCTATTGTTTCGAGATTACTCTTTCTATCACAGGGTCACATACTATATCTGTTGCGAAACAAGAATAAAACAGATTCAGAAGGAAGTCTGCAACAGATTCGATAACGGGTTATGCACAGTCTGACTATAGAGCGCTCGATACTGCTTGACTGTCCCTTCCAGCACCGGATTTAGCTCTTCTTGCAAATAGCGCTCGTTATTTACAAAAATGCCGCCTTCTCTTTTTGGATAGGGCGCCACATTTCCATGATAGTTCCACAAGCAAATAAACCGGGCTCCGTCTTTATGCTGCATGAGAAATGCACAAGTATTATAAAAA
>JAKSPM010000045.1 GCA_024404825.1 Clostridia bacterium | reverse complement strand
CAGAACCAGAACAACAACCAGTACAATCAGAACCGCAAATAATTAAGCTCAAAAAAACTGCTGCACGGCATGTGCAGCAGTTTTTGCTTTCGGGAATTATTCTTCGACGGGAGCAGCTTCCTCAGCAGGAGCTTCTTCTGCATCCTCTTCGATGGCATCAAGCTGTTCCTCAACGGTCGGCTCGATGAGTGCGCGGATGGAGAGGGAGATTCTCTTGCGCTCTTCGTCAACAGCAGTGATCTTTGCTTCGACTTCCTGGCCTTCGGAAAGGACTTCTTCGGGCTTGCCAATGCGGCGGTCAGCGATCTGGCTGATGTGGATCAGGCCGTCAACGCCGGGAAGGATCTCTGCAAATGCACCGAAGGTCATGAGCTTGACGACCTTAACAGTTGCAACGTCACCGACATTGTACTTTTCGTTGAACTGCGTCCAGGGGTTCATTTCTGCGGTCTTGTAGCCGAGGCTGATCTTTCTCTTTTCCTTGTCGAAGGAAATAACATAGACGTCGATCAGATCGCCGACCTTGACGACCTCGGACGGATTCTTGATTCTGGACCAGGACAGCTCAGAGACATGAACCATGCCGTCAACGCCGCCGATGTCAACGAATGCACCGTAGGAAGTGAGGGACTTGACAACGCCCTGATACTTCTTGCCGACTTCGATTTCGTTCCAGATCTTTTCGAGAGCTGCCTTGCGAGCCTCGGAGGAAACCGCACGGATGGAGCCGACAACGCGCTTACGCGGATAGTTGACTTCGGTGATGCGCATCTTGACGGTCTTGCCCTTGAGTTCGGACAGCTCGCCGCCCTTGGCGATGCCGGACTGGGAAGCGGGGATGAAAACGCGGATGCCCTTGTAGTTGGCAACAACACCGCCCTTGTTCTCGTCGTTGATGGTAGCTTCAACAGCGGTCTTGTTTTCGCAGAGCTCTTCGAGTTCTGCCCAGATCTTTTCGCCTTCCAGCTTCTTCTTGGAGAGCTGAACGGTACCTTCTGCGTCGTTGACACGAACAACGAAAACTTCGATTTCGTCGCCGATCTTGAGAACATCTTCAGGCTTTACAGCGGGATCGGAGCTGACTTCGTCGGCGGGAATATAGCCGGCGTGCTTTGTTCCCAAGTCGACCTGTACTTCGGTGGAACCGATGGAAACGACAGTGCCAAGTACCTTATCTCCTGTATTTAAAGTCTTGATAGATGCATCGAGCAGCGCTTCAAAGCTTTCCTCCATTGCAGTATCAACATTGATGATTTCGCTCATAGTCTTATTGACCTCCTTTATAATCCACGCAGGAGTAGATGCTCCTGCTGTGATGCCGATGGCAGTCGCTTTCTGAAAATCCTCAGGGTTAAGCTCGGCTGCATTGTCAACAAGTACGACGTTTCTACAATGTTGTCTGCAAATGGTGGCGAGTCTTCCTGTGTTGGAGCTTTTGGCATCGCCCACGACGATCATTGCATCGCTGACGCTTGCCAAAGCTGCCGCTTCTTCTTGTCTATTTTCAGTAGCTTTGCATATTGTATCAAATATTTTGTGATTTGTACATACTTTTTTTACGATTTCCGTGCAACTTTTCCACAAAGTTTTGGTAGAAGTGGTCTGAGAAACCATTAAAATTGGCAAATTCGGATTTTTAGGGTCAGAATTCAACCAATTTTCCAGCTCCTCCGGCGTTTCAAACACAACCGGAGCTTCGCACCAGCCCGCAATGCCGATGATCTCCGGATGGGAGCGGGTGCCGATGATGACCGGGATGCGTCCTTCCCGCTCGGCTGACATCACAAGTTCATGGATGCGCTTGACAAAGGGGCAGGTCGCGTCGATGATCTCAACATTCCGGCTTTGCAGGGCTTTATAGGTTTCTCTCCCGATCCCGTGGCTGCGGATGATGACAACGCTGCCGTCCGGGACATCTTCTACGCAGTCCGCCACACGGATGCCCATATTTTCAAAGCGGAACACCACGTGACGGTTGTGGATAATGGGGCCGAGGGTCACAACGGTCTTGCCGCTTTTTGCGGCAGCCTCGACGGTTTCCACCGCACGGTTCACACCGAAGCAGAAGCCGGCGGTTTTTGCAACAGCGGTTTTCATTTGGCTTCCCCCAGTGCATAGCACTTTGCGACCATTTCATTGGCGTAATGCTGTTCCTCTTCCGAAGTCATGTGCTTGCTTTCCGGCGTAATGTAGTAGGGCTCGCCGAAGTTGATCGTGATCTTGCTGAAAAGGCGCTTTTTCTGCGAAAGGTAGGTCGGAATGACCGGGACCTTGCAGCGTGCCGCCAGGATCGCGGGGCCGCTCTTGGGAATGATGACCTTTCCGGGACGGATGCGCGTGCCCTCGGGGAAGATCAGAAGCCCCTGCCCGGAGCGAAGGGTCTTCATGGAAATGAGCATTGCAGAAACAGCATCGCCCTCGCGGTCAACCGCAAAGGCACCGAGACGCTGGAAAAGCCGGCCGATGAGCGGAACACTCATAATTTCTTTCTTTGCCATGATGCGGTACATCTTTTTGGGATGCACCACAGCGGTGATGTAGATGGGATCAGAGGCCGCGCTGTGATTTGCAACTATGATGTAGGGCTGCTCGGGGATGTTTTCCCTGCCTGCCACCTTCCATACCGGATGCAGGATACGGAAAACGACCACCGTAGGCCAATATAGAACCTTATACAGCCATTGCCACTGCTTTAACATACGCCGATCCTGTCCTTAATGATTTTTTTCATTGCTTCGATGCTCTGCTCCAGATCCATGTCGCCGGTATCCAGGCAAATGGCATCGGAGGCACACTTCAACGGTGCAATGGCGCGGTGCGTATCCTGATAGTCGCGTTCTTCCATGTCGCGCAGGACATCCGCGTATTGAACCTTCTGACCTTTTTCGAGCAGTTCCTTATACCGGCGCTGTGCCCGCACCTCAACGGAGGCCGTGAGGAAAATTTTGACATCCGCATCGGGCAGTACGACCGTACCGATGTCTCTGCCGTCCATGATAACGCTGTGCTCCTTTGCAACATTACGCTGCGTATCGAGCAGGAAGTCACGCACGACCTTATGCTTGGAGACCTCGGAGGCGATCTTGCTCATTTTCGGCGTGCGGATCTCGTCTGTGACATCTGCACCGTTGAGGATCATATGCTGCAGGCCGTCTTCGTCATAGGTCAGCTTCAGGTTGACATCGTCGATCAGGCGGTTAATGCCGTCAATGTCCTTCGGCCCGATGCCCATGAGATCCATATGGTAGCCGACCGTGCGATAGATCGCGCCGGTATCGACATAGACAAAGCCCAGCTCTTTTGCAACAGCCTTGGCCATTGTGCTCTTGCCTGCGCCGGCAGGGCCGTCGATGGCAATGGAATATACCTTACTCATTTTCTGCCTCCTGTGTGCACGCCACGCCCGCCGAATAGCCGCTCGCCCATGCGATCTGCAGGTTGAAGCCTCCGGTATAGGCGTCTACATCAATAATCTCGCCTGCAAAATACAGGCCTTTTGTTTTCTTGGACTCCATTGTGGAGGGATTGATTTCGGAGACCTTGATGCCACCGGAGGTGATAATGGCTTCCTCCACGGGGCGAAGGGCGCAGACCTCCACGGTAAATTTCTTCGTCAGTTCCAAAAGCGCACGCCGCTGCTGCTTGGTGACAGAATTGACCTTCGTTTGAGGCGGGATGCCGGAGCGCTCGATCATGACCGGAATCATGGTCTTATGGTAGAGGTCAAACAGTGCGTTTTCAAAGTTGCGGTTCTGATAAGCTTCAAAGTCTCGAAGGATGCGTTCATCCAGCTTCTTCTCATCCAAAGCCGGCTTGAGGTCTATTTCCACGGTATAATGCTCCTTGGGCGACATATGCGCCGACATGGAGAGGATCGTGGGGCCGGACAGGCCGAAATGGGTAAACAGAAGCTCGCCGAATTCCTCGCAGACGATCTTGTTTTTGCTGTTGCGGAGCTTGAGGCCAACATTGCGCAGGCTTAAGCCCTGCATTTTTGCGCACCATTGACCGTCTTCCACCATCGGAACAAGCGAGCCGCGCGGAGGAATGACCGTGTGGCCGAGCTTCTTCGCAAGGCGGTAGCCGTCTCCGGTGGAGCCGGTCGCGGGGTAGCTCATACCGCCGGTGGCCAAAATCACCCTGGTGCAGGGGTAGAGACTGCGGTCGGTCTTGACGGCGCAGATTTCTCCGTCCTTTTCCAAAATATCCGTGCAGCGTTCGGTCTTTATTTCAACATCAGCATCACGCAGTGCATTTTGCAACACCCGAATGACGGATTCTGCACGGTCGCTGACCGGAAAAACGCGGTTGCCGCGCTCGGTTTTCAAGGGGCAGCCGCCTTCTTCAAAGAAGCGCATGGTACTGCTCGGCGGGAACGCCGCCATGCAGGAATATAAGAATCTGCCGTTGCGAGGGACGTTTTGCAATACCTCCTCCGGCGTGCAGTTGTTTGTCACGTTGCACCGACCCTTGCCGGTAATATTCAGTTTTTTGCCAAGGCGGTCATTGCGTTCCAAAAGGAGCACGTGTGCGCCGCGTCTTGCTGCCGTAACGGCTGCAAACATCCCCGCTGCGCCCCCGCCGATCACCACGACATCAGTTGACGGACGATTCATAGACATCATTTTCATCCCAAATGGTTTCCAGGTGCGTCAGCTTCTGCATCAGCACATCCTCCCGCTTGATCGCAGTGGCCGCGACCAGGACATTGATAACGCTCATGGGCGCCGTCAGAGAATCAAAGAAGGAGATCATGCCGGTCTTTGCCACGAGGACATGATCGGCCTGCTCTGCAACAACGCTTTGCTTGCGATCGGTCAGAAGAATGACCTTGGCACGCGCTGCACGGCACTGCCGCAGAGCTTGGGTCGTCGTGCTCGAATAGCGCGGGAAGGAAAGGCCGATGGCGACATCGCCTTTTTTTACATGGTAGAGCTGCTCTGACAGCTCCACAGCAGACGCAGAGGTAATGACACGGACATTTTCAAACAAATAATTGAGCGCATAGCCGAGAACCTGCGCCAGCATTCCCATAGCGCGAGAGCCGATCACATAGACGGTTTGTGCCTCGGAAAGTGCTTCGACCGCTGCCCGGAAGCTTTCGCTGTCAAAATCCTTTTCCGTCTGACGGATGCGCTCTGCATCCGACCGGAAGATCAACGACGGAAGATCTTTGTCCTTGACATAGTTGCTCGTCCGCTCTAAGCGCTGTGCGCTTGTGAGTTGATGGAGCACTAAATTTCGCAGCTCCTGCTGCATTTCCGGGAAGCCCTCAAAGCCGAGTTCCATCGCAAAACGGACAATCGTTGATTCCGATACGCCGATTTGTTTGGAAAGCCCGTTTGCCGTTAAATAGGAAGCCCGGACAAGATTATCCGATATGTATTCGGCAATTCGCTTCTGACTTTTGGAAAAGCCGGGCATTTCTTCCCGGATCCTCAATAACAGATCACCTGTCATTTGTATTTCCGCCTTTTTGCTTAATTCTCTTTATCTCGCTGACCTCTTTCTCGGTCAGATATCGCCAGCTTCCGCTCGGGAGGTCGCCCAAAAGAAGGCTTCCCTCACGGATCCGTCTGAGCCTTGTGACGCGCAGGCCTGCCTGCTCGCACATCCGGCGGATCTGGCGGTTGCGCCCCTCGTGGATCGTCATCTCCAGAAGAGCGGTCGTGTCTTTTTGCTGTAAAAGCTTAATTTTCGCAGGGGCAAGCCGATAGCCGTCGAGCAACATGGGCGCACGGAGCTTTTGCTCGCTTCCCGCGGAATAATCCGTTACCCAGACAAGGTAGGTCTTTTCAATTTCGCACTTCGGGTGCATCAGGCAGTTTGCCGCCTCGCCGTCATTGGTCAGAAGCAGCAGTCCCTCGGAATTGAGGTCGAGCCTGCCGACGGGATAGACGCGCTCGGGACAGTCCTTTACCAGATCCAGCACCGTCCGGCGGCCTTTTTCATCCTGTGCCGTGGTAACGAAGCCGCGCGGCTTATGGAGCATCAGATAAATCTTTTCCGGTGCGGCTTTTAAGCGAACGCCGTCAACCTCAATAACATCCTCGCTGAGATCCGCGCAATCGCCGAGGTGTGCCGTATTGCCGTTGAGTCGCACGCGACCGGCACAAATCAGCTCCTCTGCCTTTCGCCGGGAGCAAAGGCCGGCACCCGCTATCAGCTTTTGGATGCGTTCTTCCATTGTAATTTCCTTTACTGTGCAAAGCCGTAATCATACAAGGCTTTATGATCTGCCCAGTCATTGCCGTCATTGATGGTCACGGCGATGAGCGTTCGTCCGTCCCTTTTTGCCGCCGAGACCAGGATCCGCCCGGCAGCCTTGGTAAAGCCCGTTTTGACGCCGATACAGCCGTCATATTGCCACAAAAGCTTGTTGTGGTTTTTGAGCCGGCGTCCGCCGCCGATCTGCGCCTGTTTTGTAACGACGATCTCGGCAAAGCGTTCGTTCTGCAGCGCGGCAGCTGTCAGCTTTGCAAGGTCGAGCGCCGTGGAATAGTTGTTTTCATCGTCCAGACCGTTGGGGTTGGCAAAGCGGGTATTTTCAAGACCCAGTTTCGCCGCCTCCCAGTTCATCAGCCGGACAAAGTCCTCAACACTGCCGCAGGTATATTTTGCCAGTGCGATTGCGGCATCGTTGCCGGAGGAGAGCATCAGCCCCAAAAGCAGGTCGCGGACACTGAGCCGCTCCCCCGCCCTCAAATAGGCAGACGAGCCCTCCGTGCCGACAGCCTCCCGCGGTACGGTGACCATAGTCTCCATCGGGCATAGTTGCACCACGAGAAAGGCCGTCATGATCTTTGTTGTGCTGGCGATCAGGGCGCTTTCCTCGCTCCGATGCTCCCAGATCACCTTTCCCGCAGTGGAATCATATAAAATTGCGGAGCTTGCCGACACGCTCGGTGCCTGCACGGCTGAGGCGTGCAGACAGAGCACGGCAGCAAGAAGCACCGCCGCAAAAATTCGTTTCATCCGTATCACCGGGATTAGTTTTCCCGGCCGATGCGGCAGTTTTTCCTGTTAAATCTCGGAATTGTTCTTTTCCGCCTTGCGGTCGGCGATAAAAGACTTGACGTTATCCACAAGATCGGGCACCATGTCCACGATGCGGTCTGCCGTGGAGGCAGGACCCTCGGAAACGGGAAGCAGACGGACATTGTCTCCCTTGATGACAAGGAAGGCGACCGGGGTGATCTTGACCGAGCAGCCGCTGCCGCCGCCAAAGGGATTTTCCTTGCCGGAATTCTTGGTGACGAAATCCGTGCCGCCGCCTGCGTAGCCGTAGCTGATCTTGGAAACAGGGATCAAGGTCAGGCCGGGGCCGGCAACGATGGGCTCGCCGACGACCGTGTTGACATCGGTCACACCGCGAAGCTTCTCCATGGAGCTGGAAAGCATATCAGAAATCGGATGGCTCATATTCATGTCTCCTTTTGTCGGGATGATTTGGTTTTCTTGTTTTTATAATTATAAATATCGGGATAATTGCCGAGTTCTTCGTAGTATTTTGTAACAACGCGGACGGCATTAAACAGATTCAGGTGAAGGTTGATGTGAAACTCCAGTTCAAAACCGTCGGCAGTCGGCTTGTCCTCGGGTGCGACATCCTGCCTGCGAATATCAAACAAGCCCTGCAAGACCGCCATCACACCGCCGATCACCGCCCAGCTTTCACCGTAGGCCATGGCATTGTCCGCCGGGTCGTCCTTGTGGAAGCGGACTCTGGCAAACAGCTTATCGACCTTCAGCACGCGCCGGAGAATCGGAAGCAGCTCCAGGATCTGTTTTAAGTCGTCCAGGTAGTCCTGAATTCGCCGCTTCACCCAATCGAGGGTAGATTTGTCCTTACGCCACTGCTCACGCTTTTTCCGCTTTTGTTCCTTCTTTTCCGCATCTGCCAGCACATCGACCTTGAACGGGCCGACCCAGGCATAACATTCAATGTCCTCCCCCTCGTAATGGGCACGGACAAAAATCGGAAACAGAAACAGCAGGACGATCAGTGCGATGATACACAGCAGCACGATCAGAACGATTTTCATAGTAGGGTCTCCTGCTGTGCCTCAGCCGGCGGTGCTGCCTGCGCCTCGGCATTTTGCTTTTCCAGCTCCTCCATGGCAGCAAGCTCTAACTGCTCAGGCTTGCCGAAATTGATCTTTTCGATCTCGGGCAGCTCGTCGATGGAGGCAAGGCCGAAGGTACGCAGAAAATCGGGGGTCGTTTTATAGAGGATCGGTCTGCCGGGAACATTGAGACGGCCGCATTCCTCGATCAGCTTTTTGGTCAGGAGTGCGCCGATGGAATACGAGCAGTCAACGCCTCTGAGCTGTTCGACATAGGCCTTTGTTGCCGGCTGATAGTAGGCAACAATGGTCAGCGTTTCAAGCTGCGAAGCGGAGAGCTTCGGAGGCTTGCGAGTCTCCAGCGCTTTTGTGATATAGGGGCTCATCTCCCCTGCTGAGCACATCTGATAGGCGTTTTCCAGTCGGATGACGCGGATGCCGCGGCGGTCAAAGGAAAGTTCGTCCATAAGCATCTGTGCTGCCTTGTCCACTTCATCGGCATCACATTCGCAGGCCGCGCAGATGCGCTCGGTCGGTACCGGCTCACCTGCGGCAAACAGGACTGCCTCAATGATGTATTTTAATTCATTCTGCTCCATCCGTTACCTCCTGATCCTCCGGCATACGCAGGAAACGCACTGTGAATTCATCGGTTCCGTCGTCTTCCAGTTCGACGGATTTTAGTTTACATAATTCCAGCACCGCAAGGAAGGTCGCAACGACCTCACTTCTCGACTTACTGCCCTCGAAGAGGTGGCGGAATTTGGAAAAGCCGCGCATCAGAAGACGCTTTAATACATCGGCGGCCTTTTTCGTGACGGGATAAGGCTCGGCGCCGACGATACCCTCAAAGGAGGCGATCGGCGGCGGGAGCTGGCGCTCGGAACGGTCAGCTACCGCCATGAGCGCATCGACCAGGTCCTGCTTATCGTGCTGATAATGGTAGGTGCGGTCGATCTCATAGGGTTCGGGCTGCTTGGTAAAGAGGTTGACGCCGATCTCGTTGCGCGCTTCCAGGAAGGCGAAGCTCGTTTTCATCTGCTCGTAGGCTTCCTTGCGCTGACGTTCGGCAAGCGTACGGATCAGAAGCTCCATCTCCGAAAGTGCCTCGGCCTGCTCGGCGGCAGACAGGAGCATTTTCGTTTTGATGTACATGAGGTGGGACGCCATGGCGATAAACTCCGAAGCGATCTCCATGTCCATGCGCTTCATCTCGTCAAGGTAGGCAAGATACTGCTCTAAAATAGAGGTAATGGAGATATCCTCAATCGCTATTTTGTTTTTGGAAAGCAGGAGAAGAATCAGATCCAGCGGCCCCTCGAAGTCCTCGAGGTCATCGGCATGGGATCGAATGACACCCTCTAAGCGGTATTTGGGTTCTTCCATAGGTTCTCCAATCATCAGAAATTCATCAGCTTTAAGATCCATTTTGCAACCGGGAAGGTCAGGTCGAATATACGTCCTGAGACCCAGTCGATTGCAACGGACAATGGGGAGGTCAGCCCCGGAATAAAGCGGGAGGCAAACACGATCACCAGCAAGAAGATCATGCCGTATCTCTCATAGCGCATGAGCTTCATATAGGCGCTTTCGGGCAGCAAAGAAAACAGAATTTTGCTCCCGTCGAGCGGCGGAATGGGAATCAGGTTGAACACGCCGAGGCCGACAGACAAAATCGTAATATAAAAGCAAAGCCGGAACAGCCAAAAATTCAGCCCGGTATCAACGCCCCTTGTGAGGTTGAGGAACACGCAGGCAGGGATGGAAAAGACAACGGCAATCAGGAAATTGCACATGGGTCCTGCCAAAGATGTCAGCGCCATGCCCCACTTCGGGTGCTTAAAGTTGCGCATATTCACAGGCACGGGCTTTGCCCATCCGACGTGCGCGACGACCATCATCAGAAGGCCGATCGGGTCGATATGCTTGATGGGATTGAGTGTCAGCCTGCCCATGCGTTTGGCCGTCGGGTCACCGAGCCAATATGCCACAAGACCGTGCGCACATTCATGCAGAATGATGCACAGCAGCGAGGCAATAACTGCAATGCCGATCTCTAATATACGTGAATAGTCAAGCTGATGAAGCCACTGTGAAATGCTCATAAAAATATACCACTCCTAATATACTAATATACCATAAAAGGAAATATAGTGCAAGAGGAAAAAGGAACCG
>JAKSPM010000044.1 GCA_024404825.1 Clostridia bacterium | reverse complement strand
TCGCTACCCTCACAAGGGGAGGCTTTAGAAATCAGCTCGCTAAACAATAATTTATACGCGCAGAGGCGCTGTCTCGTGTGCGCTCGAGTGAAAAACAAAGAACCCGGATGGAAAAATCCATCCGGATCGTTCCTATATTTGTGAAAATACCTTTCCGAGGGATTCGTGCAATACCAAATTTGCGTACCCGTCATAGGGCGTTTCATCGCGGTTGATGAGAACCAGGCGGTTTCCGGTATAGTAGCGGATCAGCCCGGCGGCAGGGTAGACGGTCAGAGACGTACCGCCGACGATCAAAAGGTCTGCCTTGGAGATGGCGTTCATTGCACCCATTAAAGTTTTTTCGTCCAAGCCTTCCTCGTAAAGCACCACATCGGGCTTGACGATGCCGCCGCACTCACACAGCGGCACATCCCTGCTGTCCCGGATAAACTCGGCGGAGTGGAACTTGCCGCACTTGACGCAGTAGTTGCGCAGAACGCTTCCGTGCAGCTCATAGACCTTTCTGCTGCCGGCCTTCTGGTGCAGACCGTCAATGTTCTGCGTCACAACGGCGAGCAGCTTGCCTTCCTGCTCTAACTCCGCCAGACGCTTATGCGTGATATTCGGCTCGAAGCCGAGCGGGAGCATCTTTTCACGGTAGAAATTGAAGAAGTACGCGGGCTTTTTTACATAGAAGCTGTGAGAGATGATCGTCTCGGGCGGGTATTCAAACTTCTGGCTGTAAAGCCCGTCCACGCTGCGGAAATCGGGAATGCCCGACTCGGTGGAGACGCCTGCACCGCCGAAAAAGACGATTTTCTTGGATTCATTTACCCAATTCCTCAACGTTTCGATGTTTGAAGGCATCGTCCTCGTCCTCCAATTCCTGCAAAAATTTCTTTTCTGCGCGGGTCTTATTGGGAATACTGAACTTACGGAACATATCGGGACGGCGGTGGAAGGTACGCAGGATCGCCTGCTTCCTGCGCCAGCGTGCAACGTTCTGATGATTGCCGGACAAAAGCACCGCCGGGACCTCCCGGTCATGCCATACGGCAGGCCGTGAGTACTGCGGGTACTCCAAAAGACCCGCCCAGTGGCTTTCCTCCTCAAAGCATTCCGCGTCGGGCAGAACACCCGGCACCATGCGGCACACGCAGTCGGCCACGACCATTGCCGGAAGCTCACCGCCTGTGAGTACGAAATCGCCGATCGAAATTTCTTCATCGACACATTCTTCAATAAACCGCTCATCAATGCCCTCATAGTGGCCGCAGACTAAGATCAAGTGGTCATAATCCCTGCGGAGCTGCTTTGCCTTTTCCTGCGTGAAGACCTCGCCGCAGGGGGAGAGGTAGATCGTATGCGCACGGCATCCGATCTCCTCGCAGATATGCGCCCAGCAGCGGTACAGGGGATCAGCCTGCATCACGGCACCTCTGCCGCCGCCGTAGGGGTAGTCGTCTACCTGATTTTGCTTGTTTACGGTGTAATCCCGGATCTGATGAGTGCGGATGGTGATGAAGCCTCTGTCCTGTGCGCGGCCTAAAATCGAATCGCTCATCATATCGCCCACGGTATCGGGGAACAGGGTCATAATATCAATTCTCATCGGTACGGAAGCCCTCAATCAGATGGATTTTTACAAAGCGTTCGTTTACATTGATCTCTTTCACGAATTCTTTGACTGCGGGGATCAGATATTCGTGTTCTCCGCGAATTTCATAGACGTCGCTTGACGGCATCGTCAGAACGTCCTTCAAAATGCCGAACTCGTTTCCGCCCTCGTCAATGCAGCGGCAGCCGATCAGGTCGGCAATAAATACGGCACCGTCCTCCGGCTCTACATTCGTGCGGTCGATGCGGACGACCTTGGTGCGCAGAAGCGTTGCCGCCTCCACGGTGTCAACGTCCTTTAATTTCATCAGCACGCAGGTTTTCTGCACACGGCTGTTTTCAACGGCAAAGGGCTTGCCGTCAATGTATACGGTGTCAAAATCGAGCAAAAATTCGGGGCTGTCTGCCCAAGGGAGAATTTTTATTTCGCCGCGGATCCCGTGGCTCGATACGATCTGCCCGGCATCTAAATATTTTCTGTCCATGGTCTACCTCACAGGTTTATTTTTTCTTATTTTATCGCCAAATTCCGGAAAATACAAGACCGTCTGCCGAAAATGCCGCAAACGCCTGCGATTGCTTGACTTTCCCTGTTTTTTGTAGTATATTTAACAAGATAATGGGTTCGTATGCAAAAAAGAACACAAAATGTCGTGAGGAAGCTTATGAAGAAGAAACAAGAGTACGGCAATGAGAGTATTTCGTCCTTAAAGGGCGCTGACCGCGTCCGCAAACGCCCTGCGGTCATCTTCGGCTCGGACGGCTTAGACGGCTGCGAGCATGCCGTGTTTGAAATCATGTCCAACGCGATCGACGAGGCCAGAGAGGGCCACGGCGATCTGATCGTTGTCACCCGCTATGAAGACCATTCCGTTGAGGTCGAGGACTTCGGCCGCGGCTGTCCGGTGGACTGGAACGAGGCAGAGCAGCGCTATAACTGGGAGCTGGTTTTCTGCGAGATGTATGCCGGCGGCAAGTACAATAACGACTCCGGCGATAACTACGAATACAGCTTAGGCCTCAACGGCCTCGGCACCTGCGCCACGCAGTATGCTTCCCGCTACTTTGACGCTACCATCCGCCGAGACGGCTTCAAGTATACCCTCCACTTTGAACGCGGCGAGATCGTCGGCAAGATGGAAAAAGAACCGGTTGACCGCAAAAAGACCGGCTCTGTGTTCCGCTGGCTGCCCGACCTGGATGTCTTTACCGACATCAATATCCCGGCAGAATACTATGTCGATGTCATGAAGCGCCAGGCGGTCGTCAACGCGGGCGTGACCTTCCGCTTCCGCAATCAGGTGGGCGGCAAGTTCGAAACGCAGGATTTCCGTTATGAAAACGGCATTGTGGACTACATCAACGAGTTGACCGAGGAAAACGCTTTTACCATGCCCCAGTACTGGGAGACAGAGCGCAGGGGACGTGACCGTGAGGACAAGCCCGAATATAAGGTCAAGATCACGGCAGCCGTCTGCTTTTCCAAAACGCTCAACCACATCGAATATTACCACAATTCCTCATGGCTTGAATACGGCGGCGCACCCGATAAGGCCGTCAGAAACGCCTTCGTCTATGCGCTCGATGCCTATCTCAAGCAGATCAACAAATACAATAAAAACGAGTCAAAGATCACCTTCCAGGATGTCGCGGATTGTCTTGTGCTCGTCACCAACTGCTTCTCCACGCAGACCTCCTATGAGAATCAGACCAAAAAGGCCATCAACAACAAGTTCATTCAGGATGCCATGACGGCGTTCTTCCGCGAAAAGCTGCAGGTTTACTTCATTGAGAACAAACAGGAAGCCGACCGCATCGCCGAGCAGGTGCTCTTAAACAAGCGCAGCCGCGAGACGGCGGAAAAGACCCGCCTTGACATTAAGAAAAAGCTCTCCGGCTCTGTCGATATGGCAAACCGCGTAGATAAGTTCGTGGACTGCCGCAGCAAGGACGTCTCCCGCAGAGAAATCTACATCGTCGAGGGCGATTCCGCAATGGGCGCGGTCAAGCAGTCGAGAGACGCGGAATTCCAGGGCATCATGCCCGTGCGCGGCAAGATCCTCAACTGCCTGAAGGCGGACTATTCCCGTATTTTCAAGAGTGACATCATCACCGACCTGATGAAGGTGCTCGGCTGCGGCGTGGAGATCGACGCGAAGAAAACAAAGAACCTTGCCTCTTTCAACCTGGACAACCTGCGCTGGAACAAGGTCGTTATCTGTACCGACGCCGATGTTGACGGCTATCAGATACGCACCCTGATCTTAACGATGATCTACCGCCTGTGCCCGACCCTCATCCGTGAAGGCTTCGTGTATATCGCGGAATCTCCGCTGTTTGAGATCAATACCAAGGACAAGACCTGGTTCGCTTACAACGAGCAGGAAAAAGTCGACATTCTCAGACAGTTAGAGGGGAAAAAGTGTACCATTCAGCGCTCCAAGGGTCTCGGCGAGAACGACCCCGAGATGATGTGGATGACCACGATGAATCCCGAAACAAGACGGCTTATCAAGGTCATGCCCGAGGACATAGAGCGCACCGCGCAGGTGTTCGATATGCTGCTCGGCGACAACCTGCAGGCAAGAAAAGACCATATTGCCGACAACGGCTACAAATATCTTGAATTGGCAGACTTGAGCTGAGGTGAGATACGATGGCAAAAAAGGCAGGCGCCGCGCTCGCGGAACGAAAACAGAACAGTTTACAACGCAATTACGGAATTGATCTGCTTCGCTGCGTTGCCATGTTCCTGATTGTGGTGATCCACATCTACAATCAGGGCGGGCTGCTGAATGCTATTTCCAAAAAGGAAACTTACTATGTCAATTACACGGTTCGGCTGATCGCGTTGGGGGCGGTTAACCTCTATGCGATGATCTCGGGCTATGTCATGCTGCACGGCAGTTTCAAATTGCGAAGACTTATCGGGCTATGGCTGCAGGTCGTCTTTTGGGGACTTGCTTTGTGTGCAGTCGGGAGATTCGTTCTGCCGGAAGCAATCAGTAAGAAGGAGTGGATCTGCGCAGCGTTTCCGATCACCCAAAAAGAGTTCTGGTATTTCTCCGCCTATGTCGGCGTGTTCTTTTTGAGCCCGATCATCAATCACGGCATTTTGGCTTTGAACAGGCCGCAGGCCTTCGGCCTGCTGATCGGCTGTATTGGACTGTTTTCATTTGGAACAGTTTTCGGGAAATTCTACCAGGGCGACCCCTTTGTGATGGGAAGCGGTTACAGTGTTCTTTGGCTGTTGGTCATGTATATTGTCGGCGCCTGCCTCAATCACACTGACTTTTTCCGCAGAAAAGAAGCCGGAGAGCTTCTGCTTGTCATGGCGATTCTTTTGGTTCTTTGTATCGTGTGGGCGGTGCTTCCTCTGCGTGGTATTTTGGGTGCAACCAAAAAGCAAATCAATAGTTATCTGAATCCTTTGATGCTGATTTTTGACATCTGTCTGTTTGGCCTGTTTGCAAAGATGAAGCTTCAAGGAGATTTTCTCCGAAAACTGATCGGCTTCCTGGCACCATTGACATTTTCTGTTTACATTATCCATGTCCACCCGCTGTGCTGGGCGCTGATGAAATTCCGTTTCACCTTTATCGCAGAGTATCGCGAGCTGTTCTATGTGCCGCTCGTGATTGCGTTTGCACTTGCAATCTATCTCGTATGCAGCCTTTTAGATTATCTCCGGGTGTTGCTGTTCCGCCTGTTGCGCATGGAAAAGCTCTGCGCAGCAACTGAAAATTTCCTCCGCAAAAACCTTTTGAAACTCTATGCCGGCTTTGCCGGCCACAGAAGCAGGTAGTTAGATTATGGCGAAAAAGAAAAAAGAAACAACCGAAAAGAAAAAACTCGACCCGAGAGTGGAGGGACTGCGCGGCTGTGTGCAGGAGCAGACGATCTGCGATACCTTAGAGCTGAACTATATGCCCTATGCCATGAGCGTCATCGTCTCGCGTGCCATCCCGGAGATCGACGGCTTCAAGCCCTCGCACCGCAAGCTTCTTTACACGATGTACACGATGGGACTGCTCAACGGTGCACGCACAAAGTCTGCCAACATCGTCGGCCAGACCATGCACTTTAACCCTCACGGCGATGCGGCGATCTATGAGACGATGGTGCGCTTAGCCCGCGGCAATGAGAGCCTGCTTGCACCCTTTGTCGATTCCAAGGGCAACTTCGGCAAGGTCTACTCGCGTGATATGGCCTATGCCGCCCCGCGTTATACCGAGGCGAAGCTTGCACCTATCTGCACAGAGCTTTTCCGCGACATCGACATGGACACCGTGGACATGGTGGACAACTATGACGCTACCACGAAGGAGCCGACCCTCCTTCCTACGACCTTCCCGAATGTGCTTGTCTCCGCCAATACGGGCATTGCCGTCGGCATGGCAAGCAATATCTGCGGCTTCAATCTGCGCGAGGTCTGTCGGACGACCGTAAACTATCTGCGTGACCCCGACTGTGACCTCTTGGAGACGATGCCTGCGCCCGATTTTTCCACCGGCGGCGAGATCATTTATGACCCGCTGGAAATGATGGAGATCTACAAGTCCGGCCGCGGCTCGTTCAAGATCCGCGCCAGATGGCGTTACGTCAAGGAAGAAAACATCATTGAGATCTATGAGATCCCCTACACCACCTCCATCGAAGCTATTATCGACAAGGTGGCGGAGCTGTTCAAGGCAGGCAAGATCCGTGAGATCAACGACATCCGCGACGAGACCGACCTTTCCGGATTAAAGCTTGCGCTTGACCTCAAGCGTGGTGTTGACCCCGAAAAGCTCATGCAGAAGCTCTTCCGTCTCACGCCTCTGATGGACAGCTACCCCTGCAACTTCAATATCCTCATTGCCGGGATGCCTCGGGTACTCGGCGTGCGGGAAATTTTGGAGGAGTGGTGCGCATGGCGAGCTGACTGCGTGCGCCGCAGAGTCTATTTCCTGCTGCAGAAGAAGCGTGATAAGCTCCATCTGCTGCTCGGCCTGAAAAAGATCCTGCTTGACATCGACAAGGCGATCAAGATCATCCGCGAGACGGAATCCGATGCAGAGGTCATCCCGAATCTGATGATCGGCTTCGGCATCGACCAGATCCAGGCGGAGTATGTCGCTGAGATCAAGCTGCGCAATATAAACAAAGAATATATCCTCAAACGCACCGGCGAGGTCGATGACTTAGAAGCGGAGATCGAGGACCTTGAAAAGACCCTCAACAGTGACCTCCGTATTCGCAATCTGATGATCCGCGAATTAGAGGATGTGGAAAAGAAATACGGCGAAGACCGCAAGACCGGCCTCGTCTATGAGCATGAGATCATCGTCGAGGAAGAGGTCGACGATACCCCGGACTATCCCGTGGTACTCTTCGTCTCCAATGAAGGCTACTTTAAGAAGATCACACCGCTGTCACTGCGAATGTCCGGCGAGCAGAAATTCAAGGAGGGCGACAAGCTCCGCCATACCTTTGAAGCCACAAACCGCTCCGAGCTGCTTGTCTTCACCGACCGATATCAGGTCTACAAGGCGAGATGCTCCGACTTTGAAGATACCAAGGCCTCCGTTTTGGGCGACTATCTGCCCACAAAGCTCTCCATGGACGAGGGCGAAACTGTGATCGATGTCTGCCTGCCCGGCGATTACAAGGGCAACCTGATTTTTGCCTATGAAAACGGCAAGGTCGCCAAGGTACCGCTGGAGGCCTATAACACCAAGTCCAACCGGAAAAAGCTGACAGGCGCCTACTCCGATAAGAGCCCGTTAAAGACCGTTCTGCTGCTGCAGGAGGATCAGCAGGTCGTCCTGTACTCCAACGAGGGCAGAGCCCTGATCTTCTCCACGGCGCAGCTTGCCCCGAAGACAACCCGCTCCACGCAGGGCGTGAATGTCATGACGCTCAAGCGCAAAGCCGTCATCACGGAGGCAAAGCTGCTTGATAAGACTTCCATCGCCAATGCCTCCCGCTACCGTACGAGAAACATTCCCGCAGCGGGCGCTTTGCTGAAAGAGGAGGACGCCGAAGAAAAACAGATCTCCTTAGACCTGTAAGCAGGGGAATCCGCCATGAAAAATACATTCAGAATTGCACGTGATATCTTGCTTGCCATCTTCGGCAGCACCATGTTTGCCCTCGGCTTTTCCCTGTTTTTAGAGCCCCACAACTTAAACTGCGGCGGTATTTCCGGCTTAGCGATGGTGCTGCTGGAACTCATACCGATGGGCAAGCTTACCGTCGGTATGTTGAGCTTCCTGATCAATATCCCGCTGTTTTTGCTCGGAATGATGCGGCTCGGTAAAAAATTCTTTTTCGGCTCTTTGATCGGCATGGCCTTCTCCACGCTGATGATCGACGTCTTCGACCGCATTGATATGACGGCGCTTCTGCATATCGAATGGGCAGAATATGATGTCATGCTTTCGTCGCTGTTCGGCGGCGTCCTGACAGGCGCGGGCCTCGGCATCGTCTTTGTGGTCGGCGCATCCACCGGCGGGTCGGATATCCTCGGCAGGCTGATCAAAAATCATCTGCGGAATCTGCCGATCGGCAGGATCATGCTGATGATGGATATCGTGGTCATTACCCTGACCGGTATCGTCTTCGGCGATATCCGCAACATCCTTTACTGCGCGATCACGCTGTTTTTAAGCTCCAAGGTGATCGATGCCGTGGTTTACGGGCTTGATTATTCCAAGGTCGCATGGATCATCTCGGATCACTACGAGCAGATCGCGGTGAGGATCGACACCGAGCTCAATCGCGGTGTGACCCTAATGCAGTCGCAGGGCTATTATGCACGGCAGGATAAATCCGTTCTGCTGTGCGCGCTCAAGCGCAGGCAGGTGGCGGAGCTGAAGGAGCTGGTAAATGAGGTCGATCCCAACGCCTTTGTCATTTTGCAGGATGCCCACCAGGTGCTGGGTGACGGATTTAAGCGTTACAACAAAAACGATCTGTAACAAGAACAACAAGCCGAAAAACGCCCAAACCAGCCGCACACAGACGGCTGCTGTTCGACGCTTCTCGGCTTAACGGAGGAAGAATAATGAAACGTCGTTTGCTGGCGTTTACGCTCGTGCTCGTGCTGCTGGGGCTTTCCGGCTGCAGCTGGATCAAGGATGAATATACCTCGGTGGCGGTGCATCAGGAGCCCTATGTCTACACAGAGCCGGAAAATGAAGATACGATCCCCACAGCGGGAAATGCAAATGTCCTGAAAAGCAGGATTTCTGCATTCGTGCGCAGCAGCGTCTCCCGCGGGCAGATCGATGTGACCGACTATTCCGGCGATGTCCGCGCGGAGATCATTGAAGTTTTTGAAGAACTGAAAGCCGACCCGATTTACGCCTATGCGGTCGACTATTCCGACTATGAATTCTTTGCCGACGAGGCAGACGGGAAGAGCCTTTTGGAGATCCGAATGGTGCTGCGCCGCTCCTCGGAGGAGATTGCGGCGATTGTCAATGTCGTCGGAGCCGAAAATGCGAAGACACGTGCCGTTGAGGCACTTGACGGCATGGAAGCGGCGTTGACAATGAAGGTTTCCAACTATGAGAAAACGGATTTTGAAGCTGCTGTCCGCCGTTATTGCCTTGAGCATCCGACGCGGACGGTAGAGGTGCCCGAGATCTCTGTTCAGGTTTACCCGGATGTGGGAAGCACGCGGATCGTTGAGCTGCATTACAGCTACAGCACGACCAGAGAGGAGCTGCGCGGCAGACGCAGCAGCGTACAGACAACGTTGAATTCTGCGGCACATCTGGTGCGTTCGGATGATCGCAGGGAATGCCTGCGTCAAGTCTGCACCTACCTGCTGGGAAGAAACACATATTCTCCTGCACAGACGCAGAATGCTCCTGTCTATCAGCTGCTGAATCAGCAACAGGCAGCAGATGCCGGCTTTGCATCGGCGGCAAATTATCTTCTGAACGAATGCGGCGTGGAATGTTTCCTGGTGCTTGGTGAAAAAAACGGCACACCCTATGCCTGGAACATTGTGAATCTGGATGGGAAGTGCTTCCACCTGGATCTGATGAGACAATGGGAAAACGGGATCCAGGAGCCGGTGCTTCTTTATGATACGCAGCGCACGGAATATACGTGGGATGCAGAACAATATCCCGCCTGCCCCGAGCCTGCAACGGAGGAAGACGGCACGCTGACACAGGCTCCGTAAAACCGTCTGCGAAATCTGAAAAAAAGTCTTGACATTTGCAGGAATCACGCTATAATAATTCCTGCGAGTCGCGGGTGTAGCTCATCCGGTAGAGCGCCACCTTGCCAAGGTGGAGGTAGCGAGTTCGAGCCTCGTCACCCGCTCCAAAAAAGAACAGGAAGTCACAAAGTGACTTCCTGTTCTTTTTTGGAGCGGCATAGGGGACGAAGCTCGAATAGTTAAATCCAACAGTCCGGTGGACTGTTGGGCGACCAGTGCAAACACTGGTCGCAACATTTATTTTCGCAAAGCGAAAATGCAAACGAGCCTCGTCACCCGCTCCACCGATTATTGAGTGCTTTCTTTCGCGCTACCCCGGATGCTGCGCCCTACGGTAACATTTATTTTCGCAAAGCGAAAATGCAAACGAGCATCTATACCCGCTCCACCGATTATTGAGTGCTTTCTTTCGCGCTACCCCGGATGCTGCGCC
>JAKSPM010000043.1 GCA_024404825.1 Clostridia bacterium | reverse complement strand
CGCGTGATAAATCACGCGAAAACGGTCACTACACTGCAACTTGGTTGAACAATTTGCGCATTTTGATGCGCAAATTCCGCAAAACATTCTTTTGCGGGCGCGGTTGACACCGCGCGTTCAAAAAGTTATAAAAATACGGAAAAACGCTTTCCATTTTGTACTTTATATGATACACTTTTCATGGAGGTGCTCTCTATGGCGAAAAGTGAAAAACAAAAGCTGAAGCTTTTGTACTTAAAAGACTATCTGGAGCAATATACCGACCCCGATCACCCGGCCAGCATCAAAGACATTCTGGACTATCTCGCGCAGTTCGGTATCCGCGCCGAACGAAAAAGCATCTATTCCGATGTGCAGTATCTGATGGACTACGGAATGGACATCGAAGTGCTGCACGGGCGCGGCGGCGGATATTATGTTAATTCCCGCCAGTTCGAGCTTCCGGAGCTGAAGCTGCTTGTTGATGCCGTGCAATCAAGCAAATTTCTCACGCAGCGCAAGTCGATGGCACTCATCAAAAAGCTGGCAGGTCTTTCCTCCCTCCATGAGCAGCAGCTTCTCAAGCGGCAGGTCGTGGTTTCCGGCAGAGTCAAGACGATGAACGAAAGTATTTACTATAATGTCGATACCATTCACTCCGCCATTGCCGAAAACAGGCAGATCTCCTTTACCTATTCCGAATGGGGCCTTGACCGCAAGCGCCATGCAAGAGAAGGCATCTACACCGCAAGCCCCTTCCTGCTGATCTGGGACGATGAAAATTACTATCTCGTCGCCCATTCCGAAAAGCACGGTCTGACGCACTACCGCGTGGACAAAATGGACAGGATCAATCTGCTTTCCTCCCCGCGCACCATGCTCCCCGAGCACGAGCGTCCCGACCCCACGGTCTATTCCAAGCAGGTGTTCAATATGTTCAGCGGTGAGAAAACACAGGTGAAGCTGCGGTTTGACAATTCGCTTGTCGGCGTCGTGATCGACCGTTTCGGCAGCGATATTATGTTAATCCCGGACGGGCCGGATCATTTTATTTACACAGCTGACATCGCCGTCTCTCCCCTCTTCCTCGGCTGGCTTGCCGGCTTCGGCGGCAGGGCAAAAATTCTCTTCCCGAACAGCCTGATCGATCAATACAAAGCCTTCTGCGCAGAATCGCTTGCGCAGTACCAATAAAAAGCAGAAAGGATGATCCCCGTGACAACATACAGATGCGCAAAATGCGGCAAGGACCTGGAACTGCCGGACGGAGCGCAGTCCGGTTTCTGTGTACAGTGCGGCAGCGCCTTTACACTTCCCGCGCCGGATCCGAAAGCGGAATCCATGCTTTCCGGGATTGAAAGCAGCGATCCTCTTCTGCGGCGTGCGGCTATGTTCCTCGAGGAAGGAAACTGGATTCTGGCACATCAATACTGCGAAAATGTACTTGACCGTGAGCCCGAAAACGCACAGGCGTATCTCTGCGAGCTTCTGGCAGTCACGCAACACCCTTCGCTTAACCGTCTGTTTTCCGCTTATGCGGCACAGTATGCCGAGCCTGTCTATGAGACGCTCTATGCCTGTGACGAAGTGACTTCTCACATCAACTCCGTCGTTGCTGCCTCCGAGGTTCCCGGCTATCTGAGCGGTGACAGAATCGCTTCTCTTTACTTCTTTGACCGCAGCTATGCCTCTGCCCTCTCCTGCCGAAAGCAGCAGCGTACTGCCCAGCAGGCACAGCTCGCCCAGATCCGTCCGCTGAACCGTGCACTGCAATTTGCTGCCGGTGATCTCAAGGAAATGCTCGAGTCCAGAATGAAGGCACTCAATGATACCCTGGACAAACGTGTTGCTTCGGCAGAGGCCGAGGATAAGGCGAACGTCATGCGCATCCGTCAGGCCTATTTGGAGCATATTTCGGAGGCAGACAAGGCCACTGCTGATATGAAGCGTTCGGCAGAACAGGAACGGGATAATTATTATCAGTATTGCGCCGATCTTGTCAATACGGCACGCACGGAAAATGAATTTATTAACGCCTACAACTCTCTCAGCCCGTTGGGCAATTATCGGGATACCACAGAGCTGTGTTTGAAGTGCCAGTCGCAAATTGCAAGGTTCCGCGAGGAACGTGCGATTGCAAACAGCGCAGCAAGAAAAAAGAGCATGAAAAAGCTGAGAAAGATCCTCATTATCGTTTGCTCTATCCTTGTGGTCTGCGCTGCGCTTGCAATCGTGACCTATAAGGTCCTGCTCCCGATGTGGCACTACAAAAATGCCGTTTCGCTGCTAAAATCCGCAAAATATGACAAGGCCATCTCTGAATTCGAAGATCTCGACGGCTACAAGGACAGCGACGAGAGAATCACCGAATGTATGAAGGCAAAAGCAGCCAAATTGTTAAAAGACGAAAAATACGAAGAAGCATACGAAGTGTATGAGGAGCTCGGAGATACGCGAGCCATCCTGGTCTCAAAATGCAACAGAGCCGCAGATCTTCTGGAAGACGGATTTGAATACTCCGGCTACAGCCTGCTCGAAGAGATGGGCATTTCCTATCTAAGCAAGGAAGTCCAATACGAAACCGTTGATTCCCTGGTCGAAAACGGCAGAGCGCAAACAGCCTTCCTCATTCTGCGCGGACTCAATTATACGGACACCAAGGAAAAACGGGCAGAACTGGTCGCACAGTACCCTGAGGTCTTACTGGTCGGAGAAGTGGTCGAATTCGGCAGCATTGAGCAGGACAACAATACCTACAACGGAAAAGAGCCGATTGAATGGGTGGTCGTAGATAAGCAGGACGGAAAAGTTCTCCTGGTCAGCAAAAATATTCTTGATTGCAAACCGTACAGTGCCGCAGGCAATCCCGCCTGGAGCAGCAGCGATCTGCGCAAACGGCTGAACGATACTTTCCTGGTTCAGGCCTTTACCGAGGAGGAGCAGGCACTGATCCTCACCTCCGAAATTGCTGCGGACAAGAATCCGAAGCAACATACGGATCCTGGAAGCGACACACAGGACAAGGTTTTCATTTTGAGTCTGTCTGAAATTGAAGACTACTTCCCCGGGGAAACAGATAGTATATGTTACCTCACGCAATGGGCAAAAAACACTGCTCTGAAAACCAGAACAAGCCGATCCTCCCACTGGTACTGGGTTCGTACACCCGGCACCGAATCAAAAACCTGCTTTATCAGCCACACCGGTGCCGTGAATTACGGCGGCAACGGTTCCGATGCAGCCGAAGGCGGCGTCCGCCCGGCGATGTGGCTTGGCTCCGGCTCATAATATCATTGCAAATTCAAAACGAAAAAACACGGCGCACCTTGATTGGAAGGTGTGCCGTGTTGTTATGTAAACTATTTTTGAAGCAGCTCCGGAATCTCTGACAGCGTTTTGATTTCAAAATCCGGGACGATATCCGCACGCGGCGGCTTGTTTTTCGGATTGAACCAGCAGGTTTTGATGCCTGCACGGATGCCGCCCAAAATATCGGAGGTCAGGCTGTCGCCGACGATCATTGCCTCCTCCCTGCGAAAGAACGGGATATGGTCGAAGCAATAATCAAAATATTCTTTTTCCGGCTTATGGAAGCCGGTCGTTTCGCTGATGAATATTCTTTCAAAATACGGGCGGATGCCGGCACTGTCCAGCCGGGAATCCTGCGTTGCCGCCACGCCGTTGGAGGCGATGAACAGGCGCATTCGCCGCTTTTTCAGCTCCTCTAACAATTCTTCTGCTCCATCGACAAAGAAATGGCCGATGCCGAGATAGTGGCGGTAGACGGAGTCTGCATACTCGCCGTCGATGTGAAGACCGTACTTTTCAAAGAAGATATCAAAGCGGACGGTCAAAACCTCCTCGCGGGTGATCTCCCCGCGCTCGTAGCGTTCCCACTGCAGAAGGTTGATTTTCTTATAGCGTTCGATCTCGCTTTCTGTCGGCTCGATGCCGAAATCGACAAAGGCTTTGGCAATCGCTTTTTCCTCTGCCTTTTCAAAATCTAAGATGGTATCGTCCAGGTCTAAAAACAGGAAGTTAATCACGTTGCAGCCTCCGGTATATCTCATTGGAGATCGCGGCAAAGCCCGCAATATCTAAGGTTTCGCCGCGAATCCCGGGATCAAAGCCGCAGGCAGTCAAAACCGTCTCAAGCTCGCTCTTGAGAAGCTCGGGAATGCTTGATGCAAGGCCGTTTGTGAGCTTCTTTCTGCGCTGGGCAAAGCTGCCGCGCACGACACGGAAAAAGAGCTTTTCATCCAATATTTCCGCAGGCGGGGCTTGCCTCGTATGGAGCGTCAGAACAGCGGAGGTGACCTTCGGCTGCGGCAGGAAGCACGACGGCGGCACATCGAACAGCAGCTCCGGCTCCGCATAATAATTGCAGAAGACGGTGAAGGCAGAATACTCGCTCGTGCCCGCCTTGGAGCAGATGCGTTGTGCGACCTCCTTCTGCACCATGACGGTCACAGAGGAAAAGGCTTTGGATTCCAACAGCCGCGTTAAAATCGGTGAGGTGATGTAGTAGGGCAGATTTGCACAGGCCATCGGTTTGAGACCTGCAAACCTCTCGCGGACAAGTGCCGGAAGGTCCTGCTTCATTACGTCGCCGAAAATCAGCTCCAAATTTGTAAAATCGGCCATTGTCTCGGCAAGCAGAGGCTTCAAAGAAGTATCCAGCTCCACTGCGACGACCTTCCCTGCCCGCAGGCAGAGCTGCTGCGTAAGCGAGCCGACGCCGGGGCCAACCTCTAAAACGCCGCACTGCTCCGTAACCCCGGCATCCTCCGCAATTCGCTGCGGGACCCAGGATTTGACTAGAAAGTTCTGACCCTTGGCTTTGGAAAAATGAAAGCCGTATTCGGCCAGCAACGGTTTTAATTGTGCGATGTCACATACGTCAATCATGCGTCATGCTCTCCGAAGAATTCTTTGATTGTCTTTTCGTAGGTCTCCGGTGCAACGATAAAGGCCTTGGCATGGGGCGAGCCATCAACCAGCAGCAGGCGCTTTTCCGCGTTGCAGGCGGCATAGCTTTCCATTGTCATCTCGATCGGAACAAAATCGTCTTTTTTCCCGTGGACGAAGAGAATCGGTGTGGTATTGGTCTTCATGGCGCGGATGGTGGAGTTTTTCGTCATGGAAAAACCTGCACGGGTCGTTGTCCAAAGATTGAGAAGGTGGGTAAAGAAGTGCGGAGCAACGGCTTTCTTCTGCTCCATGACCTTCTCAACGATGTCCGCAGGAGAGGTAAAGCCGCTGTCGGCGATGATGCCGCGAACGCTGCCCTTTTCGAGCTTTCCGCTTGCCATAAGCACCGTTGCCGCGCCCAGGGAAACGCCGAACAGATAGATCGGCAGCGCCTTTTTCCGCTTTTCCGTGAAAAAGCGGATCCACTGCAGGCAGTCGCGATGCTCTAAGCCACCGAAGCCGATATACTTACCGCCGCTTTCGCCATGCGCGCGTTGTTCAACAAAAAGCAGCTCGCAGCCGGCGTTTTGCAGCATTTGCGTGTGCATACCGAAATCTCTTGCCCAGGTGCTGCGCCAGCCGTGGAACAGGATCACCGTCCGGACGGCATTTTCCGTAGGGACGTAATGTGCAACAAGCACCGTTCCGTCCTCGGCGGTCATCTCCCATCGCGCAGAGGGCATTGCCTCCAGCGTCTTTCGGGCATCGTAGCGCTGACGGTCGATCGAATTCATTTTTTCACGCGGCGGCTCGACATAGGCCACGGCCTTGGGCTGCACGCGGCAGAAGGTCGTGCGGAAGATATATTCCATCAGCGACACAAACGCGATGAGCGTCATGAGCGCAAAGGCCGCAAGGACGATCAGCAGAATGATGCCTGTTTTCACGTAGATTCCTCTTTTCGCTTTATTTGGTGCCGAAGATCCGGTCGCCGGCATCACCGAGACCGGGGATGATATAGGCGTGCTCGTTGAGACGTTCATCCACGGAGGCAACAAAGATATCCACATCGGGATGGTCTCTGCGAATGACCGCCACGCCCTCAGGTGCCGCAATAATGTCCATCAGGGTGATGTATTTGCAGCCGTATTTTTTCTTCAAAACGGAAATGGCCGCCGAAGCACTGCCGCCGGTGGCAAGCATGGGGTCAACGATGAATACCTGACGTTCGGAGATATCCGGGGGCATCTTGCAGTAATATTCAACCGGCTCATGGGATTCAGGATCGCGGTACAGACCGATATGACCGATCTTTGCCGACGGGATCAGGTTAATCATGGAATCCACCATGCCGAGACCTGCGCGGAGGATCGGCACGATCGCCATCTTCTTGCCCGCAAGCACCTTGACCTTTGCAACCGCAACAGGGGTCTCGATCTCGACCTCCTTGGTCGGGAGGTTTCTCGTTGCCTCGTAGCACATCAGTGCCGCCATCTCGCCGACGACCTCACGGAATTCCTTGACGCCCGTGTTCTTGTCGCGCAGGATCGAAAGCTTGTGCTGCAGAAGCGGATGATCCAATACATGTAAGCTACCCATAATTCAGTCTCCTTTTTGATTCTCTTCCCGGGCAAGGCGTTCCCGCTCGGCCTGGGATAGTCTTAAATAGTTTGGAATGAGTGCGGCACCGTCGCCCGGCTTTCCGGCCTGAATGTCGATAGCTGCCTCTAATGCGACGCCCGCGGCTGTTTGGTGTCGAAGCTGCTCCGGAGCCAGGCTCGTCGGAACGTGCAATAGGGTTTTGCACAGCTCCGCACCGTCGCCCACAAGCAGGATCGGCTGATCGTAGTTTGCAAGGTCGGCATCCAACTCCTCCACGGAGATGGCTCTGTCCTCACACAGGCGGGTCAAGCCGCCGTCCTTTGCCTGAAACAGTGCGTTATAGACCTGGCTGCGCCTTGCATCCATCGCACAGCAGACGATGCCCTGAAAGCTGCCCGCGTTATGCGCCATGGACGAGAGTGTGGACACGCCGTAAAGCGGGAGCTCCCGCCCCCAGGCGAAGCCCTTTGCCGCAGCAACGCCGATGCGGATGCCGGTAAAGCTGCCGGGACCCGCTGCGCAGGCAACGGCATCAATATCCTCTGCCGTCAGGTCGCAATTATCAATCAGATCCTGCGCCATTTTCATTAAGGTGCGGCTATGGGTCTGGCCGCTGTTCTGGAAGTATTCACCAAGCAGCTTTCCATCGCTCAATATCGCAACGGATGCCGCCTTTGCAGAGCTTTCAAATGCTAAGATCCGCAAACCGCTCACCTCCGTCAATTTCGATTTTTCGTTCATTTTCGCCATCTGCGCGGGTAATTTTTACCCGGATCGCACCGCAGAGCGCTCGCTCGACGTTCTCGCTCCACTCCACGGCGCACACGCCGCCCCGGGCAAGATAATCCTCCCAACCGATATCAAACAGGTCGTCGGCATCATGCAGACGGTACATATCAAAATGAAACAGGGGCAGACGGCCATCAGAGTATTCGTTGACAATGGTATAGGTCGGGCTTGTGATCCTGTCGGAAATTTCAAGACCTCTTGCAAGGCCGCGGGTGAAGGCTGTCTTTCCGGCACCTAAGTCGCCGTAAAAGGCGATCACGTCGCCCGGGCGGAGGAGGGCCGCCATTTTCTGCCCGATTCTCTCTGTCTGTTCCGGGCTGTTTGTGTAAAAAATCATGGTTATCGCTCCATTCCTATGCTATCATATCACAGAAATACTATTTTTGCAAAAACTATTATATTGCGGCGTTCAAAAATCTGTATTTACAGATAATAAAAAAAATGGTATGATATAGGTTAGAATAAAATGGAGAGGAGGCGCGTGATGCGAAAGATATCGGAAGCCATCGGCAGATGGTTCGTGTCCTTTTGGAAAAAGGGCGATCTGATCCTGTTGGCCTTGTGCATCGGCGCGTCCCTGTTCGGCCTTGTGGAGATCGCCAGTGCCACCAACCACTACGGCAACTATCAGTCCTTCCTTTTCAAGCAGATTCTCGCGCTCGTCCTCGGTATCGTAATGTACATTGCGGTCACCCTGATCGACATCGAGATTGTTGCCGAACAGAAAGCCCTGCTGACCCTCTTCAATGTCTTTTTCATCGGACTTTTGCTGTTCTTCGCCGAAGAAAACAACACCACCGGTAACCGAAGCTGGCTGCATTTCAGCTTCCTGCCGTTCAACATCCAGCCGGCAGAGTTCTGCAAGGTCACCTTCATCCTCATCATCGCAAAGACGTTGAGCATCTACAAAAACAAAATTTCCTCACTTGCCTGCGTGGCAAGGATTGCCCTGCATACGCTCTTCCTCGTCGGTCTGATTGTCATCATCTCCGATGACGCCGGCGTTGCACTGCAGTATGTGTTCATCTTCCTCGCCATGGCCTTTCTCGGCGGTGTCCGCGGATGGTGGTTTGCGGGCGGCTTTGCAGGCGTGGCTGCGGTTACGCCGATCTTGTGGAAATACTTTATGCGTGACGACCAGAAGGACCGTATCATGATGGTCTTTGATCCCTCGATCGACCCGCAGGGCCTCGGTGTCCGCTATCAGACAAATCTTTCCGCCAAGGCACTTTCCGCCGGCGGGCTTGCCGGTCAGGGCTTATTCAACGGCGGCACCATTCAGGCAGGCAACCTGCCCGCCCAGCACACCGACTTCATCTTCTCCTCTGTTGGCAATGAGCTCGGCATGATCGGCTGTATCGGCGTGCTGCTGTTTGAGGCCGCGATCATTGCCCGCTGTATCTATGTCGGCATGAAAACAAAGAATTATATGAACCGGATAATCTGCTTCGGCGTTGCATCCATGCTGCTGTTCCAGGTCATTTCCAATGTCGGCATGTGCCTCGGGCTCATGCCCGTCATCGGTCTGACGCTTCCTTTCTTCAGCTACGGCGGCAGCTCGCTCGTTACCATGTTCGTTGCTGTCGGGCTCGTATCCGGCATCAAATATCGCCCCGCGGAAGACACCTCCGTGCGGTACATCTCCCCTTACTAATTGGAAGGAACCTCTGAACAAATCGTCTGCGGCTGACTAACGGATCTTTTGTTACATCCGTGCAGTTTGAAAAACAGGAAATACACAAACTATTCCCGTGTTTTCCAAACTTTCGCCTGTGACAAAATCTCTCGCTATCAGCTCTTGCCGATTGATTCATCGCTTCCTTAAAGAAAAAAATTACGGGAATATCCCCGAGATGGAGGCAAATTATGCTGAAAAACACTGAAAAAACTATGGAAAAGCTCGTTGCTCTGTGCAAAAACCGCGGCTTCGTGTTCGCAGGCTCCGAAATCTACGGCGGCCTCGCCAACACCTGGGACTACGGCCCTCTCGGCGTTGAGATGAAAAACAACATCAAACGCGCCTGGTGGAAAAAGTTTGTACAGGAAAATCCCTACAACGTCGGTCTTGACGCTGCCATTTTGATGAATCCGCAGACCTGGGTCGCTTCCGGCCACCTCGGCGGCTTCTCTGATCCTCTGATGGACTGCCGTGAATGTCACGAACGCTTCCGCGCAGACAAGCTCATTGAAGACTGGTGCGCGGAGAAGTCGCAGGAGCTTCCCAAGCCCATCGACGCATTCTCTCAGGACGAGATGAAGCAGTTTATCGAAGACAACGCGATCCCCTGCCCCACCTGCGGCAAGCACAACTTCACCGATATCCGTCAGTTCAACCTGATGTTCAAGACCTTCCAGGGCGTCACCGAGGATGCAAAGAACACCGTTTATCTGCGTCCCGAAACTGCGCAGGGCATCTTTGTCAACTTCTGCAACGTCCAGCGTACGACCCGCCGCAAGCTTCCCTTCGGCATCGGCCAGATCGGCAAGTCCTTCCGTAACGAGATCACCCCGGGCAACTTCATTTTCCGTGTGCGTGAGTTCGAACAGATGGAGCTTGAGTTCTTCTGCGAGCCCGATACCGACCTTGAATGGTTCGCTTACTGGCGCGGCTTCTGCAAGCAGTGGCTGCTCGGTCTCGGCATGAAGGAAGAAAATCTCCGCCTGCGTGACCATGACCCCGAAGAGCTTTGCTTCTACTCCAAGGCAACGACTGACTTTGAGTTCCTGTTCCCGTTCGGCTGGGGCGAGCTTTGGGGCGTTGCTGACCGTACCAATTACGACCTGACGCAGCATCAGAACACCTCCGGCAAGGATCTGACCTACTACGATCAGGAAAAGAACGAGCACTATATCCCCTATGTCATCGAGCCGTCGCTCGGTGTCGAGCGCAGCTTCCTCGCATTCCTGGCAGATGCCTATGACGAAGAGGTCGTCGGTCAGGATAAGAACGGCAAGGACGATGTGCGCGTGGTTCTGCGTCTGCATCCGGCTCTGGCTCCCTTTAAGGCAGCTGTGCTTCCGCTTTCCAAGAAGCTCAGCCCCAAGGCAGAGGAAATCTACCGCGAGCTGCAGAAGGACTTTATGGTGGACTTTGACGACGCCGGCTCCATCGGCAAGCGTTACCGCCGTGAAGACGAGATCGGCACTCCCTACTGCATCACCGTGGACTTTGAGACCGTCGGCGACGAAAACACCCCGGCGGACAATGCCGTTACCATCCGCAGCCGCGACACGATGGAACAGGTTCGTGTTCCCATCAGCGAGCTGAAG
>JAKSPM010000042.1 GCA_024404825.1 Clostridia bacterium | reverse complement strand
ACTATTTAATTCTTACCGAACCACGCGTCTAACGCGTGGTTTTGGGATACAAAAACAGGCTGCTGCGAAGCCGCAGCAGCCTTTTATGCAGGTAAAGTTACTTTGCAACAGCAACCTTGAGTGCCTTGCCAGCCTTGAAGCCGGGAACGGTGGAAGCGGGGATTTCGATAGCTTCCTTGGTCTTGGGGTTGCGGCCGATGCGAGCGTCACGCTTCTTGGTTTCGAAGGTGCCGAAGCCAACGAGCTGAACCTTGTCGCCCTTGACCATAGCGTCGGTGATAGCTTCTACGGTAGCGTTAACAGCCTTTTCTGCGTCCTTCTTGGACAGGCCAGCCTTTGCAGCAACTTCTGCAATGAGTTCGGTTTTGTTCATAATAATACCTCTTTTTCATTATTTGTTTTGAAATCGGGTTGTCCCGATAATAGACAAGCTTATGTCTATAGTTTCGTGACCAGTGCAGCAATTGCGGCACCTGAAAAGAAACTTTTCAGGTTTTCGCGTGAAAAATCACGCGAAAACGGTCACTGCACTGTAACGGCATGAACAATTGACGCATAATGTGCGTCAATTACGGACATTATGTCCGTAAAATCCGCCACAGGCGGATTTTGTTCATTTAGTTATAGACATTATGCCCTAACAGAACCAATCTAACATATTATCGGCAAATAAGCAAGTGTTTTTGTAGAAAAAGTCAGTGAATTTTCAAAATTTTCGCGATTTTATCACCTTTCGGCAGTAATTCGCAGTCTTCCTTGGTGATCACACGCAGCACAAGCACGAAAATCACGTAGCAAATCCCGGCGGCGATGATTGCACCGACAGTCGCGAGTTTTTCGGAAAGGATGCTTACGATCAACCGGTAACCGAAGAATGCCACCGCGCCCATAATGAGCGCAGCCGCAAGCGGCTTGAGTACCGTCCGGACAAGCGAGACGGCATAGCCGCGCTTTAGCATGGCAATGAGATTCATCACCGTGATGGCGATATAGCAGATCAGAGTGCCGATTGCAGCGCCCTTGATGTTGATGGCCGGATTGCTGACTAAGATGAAGTTTACGATGAGCTTCAAAACGCCGCCGATCAGCATATGGATGACCGGAGTGTTGACATCGCCGTGCGCCTGCATGATGGCGTTCGTGACAAGCACCATTGCGTTGAAGACGACGCACACACCCAGAATTGAAAGCACGGGGCCTGCGGTTTTTAAGCTGGTCTGATCGTAGCTTGCAAGCAGCTTATAAATCGGCACGGACAGCACCGCCAAGCCGATGGCGCAAGGCAGCGCGATCAGGCTCATAACACGGATGGCGCTTTCGGAGACGATCCGTTCGCCGCGCTTGTTTTTCATTGTGATATGCTCGGTGATCGCGGGGATGGACGAGACAACGATGGGGGTAATGAAGGCGCAGGGCAGGTTAAAGATCGTCTGACAGAAATTATAGATGCCCTTGAGCGAATCGGCACCGTCCTGGTCGAAGCCCGCAGCGGTTTTTAACCGCCACATATAAATGATGGAATCCAGGGAGGTAATCAGCTGCAGGCCTGCCGCGCCAATGGTGATGGGGATGGCGATGCGCAGAAGCTCGCGGATGGTCTCCTTGTTGGATCTGATCTCGCCGCCTGCGGCGCTTAAATAGTTATCTGCCTTGCGGTGCTTGCGGAACAGGTAAGCCATTGCCACAAGACAGCCGCTTGTTACGCCGATGATGGCGCCGCCGGCAGCCCACGACCTTGCGATGTTCAGCTCCTTGAGCTGCGGCTTGGTCAGTTCTTCGTCCGGCTTGTCCATGATAACGCCGCGGCTGCGGAACAGATACATGATACCGATGGCAAGGCCGAGACCGATCACGAGCTTACACAGGGCTTCCATGACCTGCGAGACGGAGGTGGGGGTCATATTTCCCTGCCCCTGGAAGAACCCGCGGTAGGACGAGGTGATGCAGATGAACAGCACCGCCGGAGACAGGCACAATATGGCAAACCACGCATTTTTCTGCCCGTGCAGCATGGCAAGCGGCACGCAAAGCGCCGCCATGCCGACCGTACCGATCAGGCCGAGCAGGAGGAACACTCTGCGGGAGACCTTATAGATGTTGCGGATCTGTGCAGACTGGCCTAAGGCCTGTGCCTCGGAGATCATACGCGACATGGCGACAGGCAGGCCGGTGGTGGAGATCATCAGCAGGACGGAATAGATATCATAGGCCGTGTTGAAATAGCTGAAGCCTGCTTCTCCGATGAAACGCTGAAGCGGGATCTTATAGATGGCACCGATGATCTTGACAATGGCCGTTGCTAACGCTAACACGGCAGCGCCGCCCAAAAAGCTCTGTTTTTTCGGTGCTTTGGATTGTTCGTTACTCATGGAATCTTTCCTTTCCGGGGTCAGGTTTCTGCCGGTGCTTCATCCGAAAAGACGTGCGGCACGGCATACAGGGCAAGCTCATTGACGGCACTCGCCAAGTCAATGGTCGGGTACTGCCCGTTTGCATAGAGAATGTTTCCGCGCACCATCGTCAGAACGACGTCATGGCCGGTGGCGGAATAGACAAGGGAGGACAGTACATTGTGGCAGGGGATCAAGTGCGGCTGCGAGAAGTCCAGCAGGACAAGGTCTGCGTCCATGCCGAGCTTGATCTGCCCGCACTGCGTGTCTCTTCCCTGCGCCCTTGCGCCGCAGACCGTTGCCATCATCAGGCAGGCCGCAGCAGGCAAGGCGGAAGCATCTTCCCTGCAGCTTTTTGCCGTAAGGCTAGCTCGCTTCATCACTTCGAACAGGTCGAGTCTGCCGACTGCCGCGGGGCTTTCCGTGCCGAGGCAGACATTCATGCCCGCTCTGACAAGCTCTAGAACATCCGCGCTGCCGACGCCAAACTTTCCATCTGCCACCGGGCAATGCACGCTCGAAACGCCGCGTTTTGCGAGCAGGGCTTTGTCCTCGCTCGTCAGCTGCACGCAGCGTGCAGCCGCGGCTTTGGTATCAAACAGGTGGTGGCAGTCCAACACCTGTGCGGGCGTGAGGCCGTACTTGTCCTTGCAGCTCTCCTGCTCTTGCTTGGTCTCAGACAGGTGGAGCTGGACGCCCAGGTTGTTATTGATCGCATACTCGGCAATGGCGTCCCACAGGCGATAGTCGGAGGTATATTCGGCGTGGATGGCGCAATCGACTTTGATTCTGCCGGTGTCGTAATCATGCCATTTTTCGTGCAGGTCTTCTGTCTGCCGGAATCCCTCGTGCTGTTCGAGGTCGAACTCTTCCGAAAAAAGCTTACATTCCGCGGCGATATTTGCCTTGATGCCTGACTGTGCAGCCGCCTCGGCAACTGCCTCGGGGAACGCACCCATATCGGATACGGAGGTCACGCCGAAACGCAGGCTCTCTGCAATGGAAATGAGCGCCGCCGCCTTGGCAGATCGCTCGTCCAGCTTGTCCTGCCGGGGCAGGATATGTTCGCCCAAATATTCCGGCAACGGAAGATCATCGGCATAGCCGCGCAGGATGCTGTCTGTTAAGTGGGTATGGCAGTTGATGAGGCCGGGAATGAGCACGCAGCCGTCCGCGGGGATGATTTTCGTAGGCTTTTCCTCGGGTGCTTTTTTGGAAAGATAGCTGATTTTGCCGTCCGTTACACCGACAAACGCCTCGGTATAGACGTGCATGGAGTCATCCATGGTCACGGCAGTTACATTGGAAAATAAAATATCCATTTGGGAGCCTTTCATTTTAAGAGCTTAAAAACCTCGTCCTTTTGTTTGAGGACATCGTCAATGCGCTCGATGTATTCTTTGGGGAATTTGGGGTTGTGGAAGCGCTCTAAATGGCCGTCGGGGAAATTGACCTTGGTCATTCCGCCGCCGCCTAAGGAGATGATTGTATGGAGCTCCTCCATCATGTAGATGTTATACAGACCGAGGAAGCCAGATCTGCACCAGCCGACATTTTCAAAGCTGCCCGTCATGTATTTCTGACGGTAGAGGTAATAGGGTCGGTAGCCTGCGGCGCACAGAAGCTCTGTGCTATTTTCAAGCATTTGCGCGACCTCCTCGGAGCTTGGGAGCTGCAAACGGTCAAAAAACAGATCTGCACCCTTTTTCATTGCAAGGGTGTGGACAGTGATATTACTCGGATTCAAAGCGATCACGCGCTTGAGGGAGTCGGTATAGCTTTCGACCGTCTCCTGCGGGAGTCCCGCGATCAAATCCATGTTGATCCCCTCAAAGCCGGCACGCTTTGCCGCTTCAAAGGCATCTACCGTCTGCAGCACAGTGTGCCGTCTGCCGATGGCAGAAAGCACATTGTCGTTCATCGTCTGCGGGTTGATACTCATGCGATCACAGCCAAATGAGCGGATCGTGCGGAGCTTTTCTTCATCCAGGGTATCGGGTCTGCCGCCCTCCACGGTATATTCTATCAGGCAGGAGAGGTCAAAATGCGTCTGAATTGTCTCCATGAGCAATTTCATCTGCGCGTTTGAAAAAGTCGTGGGCGTACCGCCGCCGATATAGAGAGTGCGGACACGCCTTCCGCTTTTTTCTAAAAGCTTCCCGGTATGCTCAATTTCCCGCAAAAGCGCCTGCAAATACGGGTCTAACAGTTCGGAAAACCGCTCGACTCCGACAGAAACAAAGCTGCAATAGGCACAGCGCGTCGGGCAGAACGGGATGCCGATATACACAGACACGTCCTGCGGCTCTATGAGGGACATCGCCTCCACGGTGGCACTCGAAGCATCAATGCAGAGCTTTCTTCGCTCCGGGCAGACAAAAAAAGTCTCCCGCAGGAGCTTGTCCGCAGATTTCGCGGTTCCTCCGGAAAGCAGGTGTTTGGTTGTGATTTTGGTGGGACGGACACCGGAAAGCGTGCCCCAGGCGGGCGTCTTATTGAGCAGCTGCGTAGCCGCGGCAAAATAGGCCTGTTGCAGGATGCGGCGGCGCGTGCTGTGCGTCTGCTTGGAGAGTGCTAAGCGGCGGGAAGCCTTCGCGGTTTCCCCGCCGTAGGTGATCGTGGCCGTTGCCGTTAAAAAGTCCTTCCCCTGCGTAAGCGAGGAAACAGCGCCGTCGCCCGAAAAAGGTGCATCGGCTGCTTCCACCTTTTCGTCCGGAAACAATTGAAGCTGCAGCTGTTCAATGGCAAAGCGGTCTTCATGGCCAACAAGGAGCAGCTTCATCGACGCATTGCCTCCATCATAAAGGAATTGCCGAGGCGTTCGGTGCGCAGGGTCGAGGTCGTGCCGTGGCCGGGATAGAGGTTATAATCGTCCGGCAACTCTGCGAGCCTTTTCAGGCTCGCCAGGATCTGCGTCCAGCTTCCGCCGGGGCAGTCGGTACGTCCGCAGCTGCCGCAGAAGATCGTATCGCCGGTAAACATGGCATTCTCACAGATCAGGCAGACAGACCCGGGAGAATGACCCGGCGTAGACAGAACATGAAAATGCATCGGGCCGACATCGAACTCCGAGCCTTCGTCATAGGTATCGGTATAATAGAGGTTTCCTGCCGTCATATAGGCAGGCATACTGGTCTCCGCCTCATTGACAAAGACACGGCAGCCCGTTGCGGCGGCGATCTCCTTGACCCCGCCGACATGGTCAAAGTGACCGTGGGTCAGCAAAATAGCATCAAGGGTCAGCTCCATCTCGTTGAGCTTGGCAAGCACCTTTTCGGGCGTATAGCCGGGGTCGGTAATTGCGGCGATCTTCGTCTGTTCATCATAGATGATATAACAGTTTGTCTCGTACAGGCCGAGCTGAAGCGATTCGATCTTCATGGACAATTCCTCCTGCTGTTTCTTTGAACGCTACGCCAGCTCCGCAGAGTCGATGACGAGTGTTACCGGGCCGTCGTTGACGGACGCGACCTTCATATCCGCGCCGAAGCATCCGTGCTGCGGCGGAAAGCCGAGCCTTTCACACTCGGACAAAAACTGTTCATACAAAGGGATGGCAAGGCTTGGAGCTGCCGCCCCGGTAAAGCTGGGTCTTCTGCCCTTGCGGACATTGCCGTAAAGCGTGAACTGGCTGACGACCAGCACCTGCCCGGAAACATCCTCTAAGGACAGATTCATTTTATCGTTTTCATCAGTGAAGATGCGAAGCCCCAATATCTTTTCGGCAAGCTTTCTGCAATCTGCAGGGGTGTCCTCCGGGCCGACGCCCAAAAGGATCAGAAATCCCCGCCCGATTTTTCCAACGATCTCGCCGTCGATTTTCACCGACGCTTCACTGACTCTTGTAACTACTGCTCTCATAGGCTATCCGTTCTGTCCGCGGTTGATGTGAAGCACGCCGGAGATATTGCGCAGCTTGGCGCGGATGGAATCCAGCTCGGAAACATCCCTGACCTCAAAGGTCGCAAGGAAGACGCAGTCCCCGTTCGGCAGGTCTCTGCCATTGATCTCCGTCAGGCGGAGCTTTGCCGCCGAGAAGACCGTAGCCAGATCCAAAAGCATCTGCGGACGATCCTCTGTCATAATCTCCAGGGTCGTCGCAAACGGTTTTTCTTCTGCGTTGCTCCAGATGACATTGACCCAGCGATCCGGCTGAGAAAGCCTGCGCTCCAAAGACGCATTCTGACAGTCGGTACGGTGGATGGAAACGCCGTAGCCCTTGGTGACAAAGCCGATGATATCGTCTCCCGGCACCGGAGTGCAGCAGCGTGAGAATTTGATCATGCACGAGTCGATGCCCTCGACCATGACACCCGAATCCTTGTGGCGGCTCTGCCGCACGGAGGAAAGCGGTGCTTCTGCCGCAGAAGCTGCGGTTGCAGCTTCCTTGGTTGGCTGACGGACGAGCTTCATCAAATCATCGCGCACGCGGCCGACCGCCTTGACTGCCGTCAAGCCGCCGTAGCCGATCGCGGCATACATATCATCAAGCTGGTCGAAGCTGTTTTTCCGCAGGACGATCGCAAGGGTGTCCGGATCCTGCAGCACCGAGGCGGGAATGCCGCTCCGGCGAAGCTCACCTTCAAACGAAGCCTTACCGTGGGAGACATTTTCCTCACGTTTTTCCTTCTTGAACCACTGCTTGATCTTGATGCGTGCCTGATTAGACTTGCAGATCGTAAGCCAGTCTCTTGACGGGCCTTTTGCGGTTTTGGAAACCAAGATTTCGCAGATGTCGCCGTTTTTGAGCGGCAGGTCATAGTTGGCGATGCGGTTGTTGACCTTCGCGCCGACCATAGCGTTGCCGACGCCGGAGTGGATGGCATAGGCAAAGTCGATGGGCGTCGAGCCGGCAGGCAGAGAGATGACCTTGCCCTTGGGCGTGAAGACGAAGACCTCGTCATCGAACATATCGACCTTGAGAGAGTGGATATAGTCCTCGGCGTCCGTTTCCTGCTGACTCTCCAAAAGACGGCGCACCCATTCAAAGCTCTTTTCGTCGCCGCCCTCAATACCCTGCTTGTATTTCCAGTGCGCGGCAATGCCGTATTCCGCCGTTTCGTGCATCTCCCAGGTGCGGATCTGCACCTCAAAGGGGATGCCCTGCCGGCCGATGACCGTGGTATGCAGGCTCTGATACATATTGGGCTTGGGGGTGGAGATATAGTCCTTGAATCTGCCGGGGACGATATTGAACAGGTCATGGATATGACCTAAGACATTGTAGCAATCGGGAATGGAATCAACGATGACACGGAAGGCATAGAGGTCATACAGCTCGTCAAGTGTCTTGTTCTGATCCTTCATTTTGCGGTAGATGGAGTAGATGTGCTTGACGCGTCCGTAAATCGAGCCGTGGATGCCGACGGAGGCAAGGCGGGTCGTGATTTTGGACTGGATGGAGCGCATGAATTCATCCGCCTCGCGCTGATGCACCTGCAAAAAGCGCATGATGCTCTCATAGGCCGCGGGCTCAAGATACTTTAAGGAGGTGTCCTCCAGCTCCCACTTGATCTTCTGCATACCGAGGCGGTGTGCCAACGGTGCATAGATATCCATCGTCTCCATGGACTTGGAGATCTGCTTCTGCGGCGTCTGATACTCCATGGTACGCGTGTTGTGCAGGCGGTCGGCGATCTTGATGAGGATGACGCGGATGTCCTTGGACATAGCCATGAACATCTTGCGCAGATTCTCCATCTGCTGCTCCTCTAAGGTGGAATATTCCACACGGGTCAGCTTGGTGACGCCCTCGACGAGCTCCGCGACCGTCTGGCCGAACTGGGCAGCGATTTCCTCAAAGGTGGAATCGGTGTCCTCGATGCAGTCGTGCAGCAGAGCACCGAGAATCGCATCGGTGTCAAGGCCGACCTCGGCAACGATCTCCGCCACTGCGAGCGGATGGATGATGTAGGGCGAGCCATCCTTGCGGAGCTGATTTTTATGCTTCTGATCAGCATAGGCAACCGCCCGGTCGATCAGGGACATATCCACATAGGGTGCATAGCGTGCAATCGCCCGCACCATGGAATCGTAATGCGCCTTATAAGTTTCCACTGCCCTCACCTGCCTTTTGCGCCCTCAAACGGTTGAGGATCGCGCTTTGGTTGAGATCGACCTTTCCCTGACGGAAATTGATCGTGATATGTAAGTTCTGCGGCAGTTCCTCCACATAAATGAGTTCCTGCTCCGCAAAAACGTCCAGACAAATTTTCGTATGAACATAGGAGATCGGGCAGCCTGCGTGCCGCATGATCTTACGGCTCAGGCAGCATAGCTCCTCGTCGATCACACCGGAATGGTTGGACGAGGCGAGATAACGCCAGACCGCCGCAAAATCTCTGCGTTCAGGCAGAAGCTGTTCTGCCTCCGCGCGGCTGATCGGATGGCTGCCCCGGTGCCGGGAATACAGTGCTAGCTCGGCGTCGATGGTCTCCCGCTCCGGCTCTGCCGGACGGATATCCACCAAGTTGAGCTGCACCGAGGTCGTGCCGCGATATTCATTGATCTGCGGGGTAAATGCGGCCTCGACGGTATCGCCGACGCAGATACCGGCACGCCGTGCCGTGGTCGAGAAGAAGATCGCATTGATGCTTTCGCCTTCGTCACTTCTCAGGCGAAGACGCAGATGCTTTCCGCCGCCGACCTCCGTCACCTGCTCCACATAGAGATTTTCCATGCAGAACACCGGATGCGCACAGCCGCAGCCGCAGGGCTCCAGCTCGCGCAGACCGAGCACATTCTCTTCCGTCAGGAGACTCGCGTCGATCATGCAGTCACATTCCAGCGCATTTTTCGCTTCGCCGGAGGCCTGAAATGCCCCTGCAAGCGCGCTGATTTTTTCGCGGAAGAGGTCGATATTTTCCCTGCGGATGGTAAAGCCCGCCGCCAGCTCATGGCCGCCGTAGCTCTCCAGCAGCTCGGACAGCTCCGTCAGAGAGGAAAACAGGTTGAATCCGCCGTAGCTTCTGGACGAGGCCTTGCCTCTGTCGCCGTCCATGCAGATGAGGAAGGTCGGGCAGGCGCAGTCCTCCGCCATACGGGAGGCCACGATCCCGACAACGCCCTGATGCCAGTTGCCGGACAGGACGATCGCCTTTCTCGGCTGCGGCATGGAGTGCAGCATGGAAACCGCCTGCTGATAAATTTCGGACTCGACATTCTGCCGCTCCCTGTTGAGCGCGCAGAGCTTTTCGGCATCCAGTGCCGCAACCGCAGGATCCTCCGATAAAAACAGTTCCGTTGCAAGCTCCACCTGACCCATACGGCCGGCGGCATTGATGCGCGGGGCTAAAATATAGCCGACCGTGGAGGCGGTGACCTCCTGCTTATCATGGCAGCACTCACGCAAAAGTGCCGCTACACCGACACGTTTCGGCTTCTGCAATGCCGCAAGGCCATGAGAAACAAGCGTGCGGTTTTCTCCGCGCAGCGGCATGACGTCTGCGATCGTTCCGAGGCAGACGAGGTCGCTGTAACGCTCCATGATCTGTGCCTGATCGCCGGAAATGGCGGAGGCCAGCTTGAACGCGATGCCGACACCGCAAAGGTCGGTGTGGGGATAGGTGCGGTCACGACGGTGCGGATCGACCACAGCGCAGGCGCGCGGAAGCGCCTCGCGGCACTCGTGATGGTCGGTAATGACAAGGTCGATGCCGAGCCGGCTGCACAGCTCCGCCTCTTCGATGGCGGTGATACCGCAGTCCACGGTGACGATCAGCCGGATCCCCTGTTTTTGCAGCTGGTGGATGGCAAGGCTGTTGAGGCCGTAGCCCTCCTCCATTCTGCCGGGGATATAGGGAGTACAGTCATAGCCCTCTTCTCGCAGGAAATTCGTCAACAGGCAGGTCGCAGTAATGCCGTCAACATCATAGTCGCCGAACACCGCGATTTTCTCTCCGCGCTGCTTTGCAAGGCGCACGCGGGCAACCGCCTGATCCATCTCCCGCAGCAAAAACGGGTCGATCAGCGGGGCATGATTGGAAAGATAGCCCTCTGCCGAGGACGCGTCCGTATAGCCGCGGCTGGCAAGTACATGGGCAGTTAACGCAGAAAAGCCGGCGTCCGTCAGCCGTGAAACGGCTGCACTGTCCGCTTTCCCGATCCTCCAGGTTCCATATTTCATTTCGGTACACATCCAGTTTATATTTTTTCAACATATTATAACTTTTTGAACGCGCGGTGTCAACTGCGCCCGCAAAA
>JAKSPM010000041.1 GCA_024404825.1 Clostridia bacterium | reverse complement strand
CGCTCGACAGCTTCTCCTCAAGGAGAAGCCTTTTCAAAGTGTAAATTTCTGTTTACTCCCAAATTGTCAATTCTCAATTGTCAATTAAAAAAGCTCTGTCTTCTGCTGTGAAGACAGAGCTTTTTGACTTACAGGCTGAGGAGCTCGACCTTGTCGTCCTTGGCAAGGAGCTTCATCTGCGTGATGGGCTGCTCGTAATTGTCGATGATCTTCGCGGCGATCAGATCCTCCACGTCCTTTTGGATGGTGCGGCGGAGGTTTCTTGCGCCGTAGGTGGCGGAATACGACTTCTTGACGAGGTAATCAATCAGGGATTCCTCCCAGGAAAGCGCGATACCGCGCTCGGAAAGTGCATCCTTGAGTTCGCCCAGCATGATGCCCGCGATGGCGCGGAAGTTCTCCTCGGAGAGCTTATTGAAGCAGATGACCTCGTCCACACGGTTGATGAACTCGGGGCGGAGGAATTCGCCCAGCGCCTTCATCGCCTTTTCCTTGGTCTGCTCGGAAAGGCTTCTGCCGAAGCCCACAGAGCCGTCCTTGCGGTCGGAGCCGGCGTTGGAGGTCATGACGATGATGGTATTTTCAAAGTTCACAAGTCTGCCGTGGGCGTCGGTGATGCGTCCGTCGTCGAGAATCTGTAAAAGGATATTCAAAACGTCCGGGTGCGCCTTTTCCAGCTCGTCGAACAAAATGACGGCATAGGGCTTGCGGCGGATCTTCTCGGTGAGCTGACCTGCCTCGTCATAGCCGATATAGCCCGGAGGCGAGCCGATGAGCTTGGAGACGGAGTGCTTCTCCATGTATTCCGACATATCCAAACGGATCAGAGAATCCACGGAATCGAACATATCATCAGCAAGCCGCTTGACAAGCTCGGTCTTGCCGACGCCGGTGGAGCCGACAAAAATGAACGAGACGGGGTGTTTTTTGGACGAGATACCGACACGGCTTCTGCGGATGGCGGCTGCGACGGCAGCAATGGCTTCATCCTGACCGACGATATGCTCTTTTAAGCGAGCCTCGAGGTTGCGGAGCTGGTCATATTCCTGCGCCTGAATCTTCGATGCGGGAATTTTCGTCCACAGCTCAATGATACGGGCAAGATTCTCTAAACTCAGCATGGGAGGCGGGACGGATTCCAGCTTTTCGATTTCGGAATCCAGCTGCATGACGCGGCTTTTCAGGGTGGCAAGACGCTCAAAGTCCTGATTTTCGACCTGCTCGGTCAGGAGCTTGATCTCGACATTATAATCGTCGCGCTCCTTGCGTTTTTCCGCGAGCTCGCCGATGGACTTGTTATGCAGGTTGACATCGGAGCAGGCTTCATCCAAAAGGTCGATGGCCTTATCGGGCAGGAAGCGGTCGGTGATATAGCGTTCCGACAGCACGACAGCCTGCCGCGCGATCTCCGGGGTGACGCGCACGCCGTGGAACTGCTCATAATAAGGCGCGATGCCGCGGATGATGGCAACTGCCTCCTCCAGGGACGGCTCGTTGACCGTGACGGGCTGGAAACGGCGCTCTAAGGCGGCGTCCTTTTCGATGTGCTTGCGGTACTCGGCAAAGGTGGTGGCGCCGATGACCTGAATTTCGCCGCGGGAAAGTGCGGGCTTTAAGATGTTGGCGGCGTTCATGGAGCCTTCGGCATCGCCCGCGCCGACCAAATTATGCACCTCGTCAATGACAAGGATGATATTTCCGCAGGCCTTGACCTCGGCAATGAGGCTCTTCATGCGGCTTTCAAACTGGCCTCTGAACTGCGTGCCTGCGACAAGCGCCGTCAGGTCGAGCAGGAAGACCTCTTTATTTTTGAGCTTATAGGGCACACTGCCTTCCACGATGCGCTGCGCCAGGCCCTCGGCGATGGCCGTCTTGCCGACACCGGGCTCACCGATCAGGCAGGGGTTGTTCTTCTGACGGCGGTTGAGGATCTGAATGACACGCTCGGTCTCGACATCGCGGCCGATAATCTTGTCAAGTCCGCCCTCCTTGGCCTTCGCGGTCAGGTTTTGGCAATACTGCTCCAAAAACTTGCGCTTACTCTTCTTCGGGGCGCTGACCGGGCGCTCGCTGCCGGGCTCGTTTTTCTCGGGCTGCGGGGTGCTCGGGCTTTGATTGTCTCTGCCGCCGAAGAGCTTATTCAAAAACGGGAAGGTCGCCGTCTGGCTTTCGATTTCATCATCATCGGCATCGTCCGTGTTTCCGCCGCCGAACATATCCAGCATTTCGCCGTTGATCGAATCGAGGTCTTCATCGGAAATACCCATCTGCTTGACAATATCATCCACCTGCTTGATGCCAAGCTCCTTGGCGCATTTCAGGCAGAGGCCTTCATTGTTGCTGACGCCGTTTTCAATCTTCGTGATGAAGATCACGGCAACATTTTTCTGACATTTGGAACACATGGTAGGACGCATATTGTGTCCCTCCTTTCGGGGAAATAACGGTTGAGGAAAGCTCCTCAGGGAATGAACAGCGATGCGCGGCCGCCGCCGACAAGCAGGGCCGTACCGTTGGCGTGCTGAATGACGCACAGTGCCCCATCCTTGTTTTCGGCGGTTGCGTATTTTTCGAGGGAGCGGTGACAGATTTTCAGCTCTCCCGCGGTCAGCACGGCAACATATTTGCCGCAGACCGCCACATCCACGACAGCCTCATCGTAGGATTTCTCGCCGAGCACCTCGCCCTCATCATCCAGCACGGCCACACGGTAGTCGGTGCCGGAGGAATAGCGGCTGATCGTCAGGACAACGGAATCCTCACTGACAGCATAATCCATCAGGTATTCTTCGGAATAGTCGTAGGTTTGTAAAATCTTGCCCTTGGGGCTTATCACGGTGGTGCTGTTTTCGCCGATGGCGCACAGGCTGCCGTCATCAAAAAAGTGCAGCTCATAGATGATCTGCGTGCCGAGGGAAACCTCACGGTAGATCTCGGTCTTGTCGGTACGGATCAGGACGGCCTTGGAAAGGAAGTCCGTTTCCTCGGCGCCGACGCCCACTGCAGCAATCATATCAGCATCGTCTGATACCGCGCAGCAGTTGAAATACTGCGTGTTGGAGCCCCAGCGATAGGACGGCTTGTGCTCGGTGTTGAGCAAGACGAGCTCCGTCTTGTAGCCGCCTCCGGAGGCTGCATAGACCACGCAGCCGTCTTCATTGGCATCCAAATCGACGAGCGTACCGCCGACGGATTCGGAATAGACCTTCGTGCCGCTGCGATCAAGCATCGTGATATTCGACCCGCCGACATCGTAGCCGATCACAAAGCGGTCCGTTGAAACGGCAAGCGGCGTTGAGAGCGAGGCCTGCACGGTGCCGACACGCTCACCGCTTGCGCCGAAGACCGTGATCTGCGTCTGCGAAGCGATGGCAAGGCCGTCATCAAAGCCCGCGTAGGAATTGGATGCCGAGGCATCAAAGGTGTACCTGCCGTAAGTCTCTTTATCCACGGTGAGATATTTGAAAAAGCGATAGACCCGGTCAAGATTCAGTGCTTCATTGAGAAACACCACCGCAATCAGGCAAAACAGTACCACCGCAAGCACGGAAAACAGAACGATTTGCTTCCAGGTAACGCGCTTTTTCGGTTCTTTCTGTTCAGGGGTCTTTGTTTTTAAGTCAATGATCTTCGTCTCCGACATGGAACACTGCCTCCCCGTCATCGTACCAAAGCTGTGTCATATACAGGCCGCCGGGCGGTACCGTCGGGCCTGCGGCGGTACGGTCGCCCGCATCTAAGATCCTGCCGATCTGCTCAGGCGGGAATTTGCCCTCGGCGGCGTATACGACCGTCCCTGCCATGGCACGTGCCATGTTGTATAAAAATCCGTTGGCACAGACCTTGAGCTCGATCAGATCGCCCCGTCTGCGCACGTTATAATAATAGACTGTCCGAACTGTGGACTTTACATCCGTACCGACCGAACGGACGGCCGCAAAATCATGCGTTCCGACAAACTGATCCGCCGCTCGCTGCATGACCGCTTCATCCAGGTGCTTCGGATAAAACCACGCCCGGTTTACATAAAACGGGTCGCGGATGCGGGAGTTATAGATGAGATAGGTGTATTCTTTTCTCACGCAGGAGCCGATGGCATTAAAGCCCTCGTGGACATCCATCGCAAAGGTCACAACGATATCCTCCGGCAGGTGCGTGTTGAGAGCATACGGAAGCCGGTCACACGGAATATTGGAGGTCGTGCGGAAGTTTGCAACATACTTCTTTGCGTGCACGCCTGCGTCCGTTCTGCCGCAGCCGGTCATGTGTACCTTATGGCCGACGACCTTCTCCGCCGCTTCCTCTAAGGTCTGCTCGACGCTGTTGTCCTTTTTCTGGATCTGCCAGCCGTGATAGCCGGTTCCCTCATACATCAGGTAAAGAGCGATATTTCGCAAGGTGGTTCCTCCAAAATTACAGTCCGAAGTGGCGCAGGACGATCACGCCCGCAAGAAGCAGGGCTCCGATGAGAAATGTGACATAGTCGCGCAGCTTCATCTTCATGATCTTCATGCGCGTTCTGCCCTCTCCGCCGTGATAGCAGCGGCACTCCATGGCGACTGCCAGCTCGTCTGCCCGGCGGAAGGCGCTGATGAACATCGGCACCAGGATCGGGACCAAGGCCTTTGCACGGCGGAAAATGTTGCCGGTCTCAAAATCGGCACCTCTGGCCTTCTGCGCGGCGATGATCTTATCCGTCTCTTCGATCAGGGTCGGAATGAAGCGAAGCGCGATGCACATCATCATGGAAAGCTCGTGCACGGGCACATGGAGCTTTTTCAGGGGCGACAGGAGACGCTCCAAGCCGTCTGTCAGCTCGATGGGCGATGTGGTGTAGGTGAGCAAAAAGGTGCCGGAGATGAGCATGATGATCCGCAGGATCATATAGCCGGCGTTAATCAGCCCCTCGCGGTAGATGCGGATAAAACGCCAATGCACGAGCAAATGCTCGCCCCCGGTATAAAAGATATTCAGAATACCGGTGAGAAGGATGATGATAATCAGGGGCTTCATGCCGCTCAGCAGCCGCTTCGGTGAGATGCGGGAGAGGATCATCACACTCACTAAGAATGCGAGCATCAGCCCGTAGGAAGCATATTTGACCGCCAGAAACAGCGCCACGATATACACGACGACCATAATGATCTTCGTGCGCGGATCCAGCCGGTGGATGATCGTTTTACCGGGGAAATACTGGCCGAGGGTAATATCTTTAAGCATGGCCTGCGCCCTCCTTTTTTGCAAGGATGGTCTTCAGACCGTAGCCCGTGGTATATACATCGGTATCAATATCGACGCCGAGCTCCTTTAAGCGCAGGAAGACCTGAGTAATCTGCGGAACGGCAAGCCCCATTTCCTGCAGCGCCGCAGCCTTCTTGAAGACCTCGGCCGGCGTGTCATACATGGCGACCCTGCCCTTTTGCAGCACAAGCAGCTGATCGGCGAAGCTCGCGATCTCCTCCATGCTGTGACTAACGATCATCAAGGTCGCGTTTTTTTGCCTTTGGTAGACTTTGAGGTTTTCTAAGATATCGGCTCTGCCCTTGGGGTCAAGGCCGGCGGTCGGCTCGTCTAAGATGAGAACCTCCGGCTCCATGGCAAGCACGCCCGCAATGGCGACGCGGCGCTTCTGCCCGCCGGACAGGTCAAAGGGCGATTTTTCCATCAGCGCTTCGGTAAGGCCGACACAGGCAGCAGCTGCTTCCACGCGCTTTTTGACCTCCGCATCGGAAAGCCCCATGTTCTTCGGGCCGAAGGAGATATCCGCGCGTACGGTCTCCTCAAAGAGCTGATATTCCGGATACTGGAGCACCAGCCCGACGCGGAACCTTGCATTGCGCGTGGTCTGTTTATCTTTTAAGATGTACGTCCCGTCCAGATAGACCTTGCCGGAGGTTGGCTTTAACAGGCCGTTCAGATGCTGGATCAGGGTGGATTTCCCGGAGCCGGTGTGGCCGATGATGCCGACGGTCTGCCCCCGCTCTACGCGGAAGCTGACGCCGTCGAGCCCCTTGTGCTCAAAGGGCGTGCCGGGTGAGTATACATGCTTGAGATCAACGACCTCAATGATTGGTGTCAAGGTGGTTTCCTCCGATTCGTTTGTCAGGCCTCTAGCGAAGCAACAAGATGCTTCGCCAAGGAAACGATGAATTAATCGGCAAGCGCTGATAGCGAGAGATTTTGTCACAGGCGAAAGTTCCGAAAGTACGGGAATACTTTGTGTATTTTCTGCTTTCGGAACTGCACGGATGGGACAAAAGATCCGCTATTCAGCCGCAGACGATTGATTCAGCGCTTCCTTCAGTGCCTGCGCACATTCTTCTACGGAAAGCGCGTCAAGAGGCAGGTTCATGCCTGCCTTGTTCAGTTCATACAGAAGCCGGGTAGTTGCCGGGACGGTCAGCCCCACAGCCTCCAGTTTTTCCACCTGCGAAAACACCTGCTTCGGTGTTCCGTCACAGACGATCTTTCCGTTTGCCATGGCGACAACGCGATCTGCCAGCGCTGCCTCCTCCATGTGATGTGTAATGAGCACGACGGTCATACCGTGGTCGCGGTTGAGCTGCAAAATCGTTTGCAGCACCTCTTCCCTGCCCTTGGGGTCGAGCATGGCAGTCGGCTCGTCCAGGACGATGCACTCCGGCCGCATGGCGATGACGCCTGCGATGGCGATGCGCTGCTTCTGCCCGCCGGACAGCAGGTGCGGGGCATGGGTGCGGTATTCGTACATTCCGACCTGCTTTAATGCTTCATCGACCCGCCTGCGGATCTGCTTCGGCTCGACGCCGAGATTTTCCGGGGCAAAGGCCACATCCTCCTCCACGACATTGGCAACGATCTGATTGTCGGGATTCTGAAAGACCATGCCGACATTGCGGCGAATCTCCAACAGAAGCTCCTCATCCTTCGTGTCCATGCCGAAGACGCAAACGCGCCCGCAGACCGGAAGCAGGATCGCATTGAAATGTTTTGCAAGGGTGGATTTCCCGCTGCCGTTGTGGCCTAAGATCGCCACAAAGCTGCCTTTTTCGATCGTCAGGTCAAGCCCCTCAAATACCGGGATTGGGGTGCCGCCGTCCGTGGCAGGATAGGCAAACGACAGGTTTTCCGCCTGTAAGCTATGTTCCATGTTTCGTTCCTTTATTTGCAGAGCCATCTGCCCGTGGCGCCGCAGGGCAGCACCAGACCGGAATCCGTGACCGGCAAGCCAAGCTCGTCCGCCTCGGTATGCCCGCCGAAGCGGGGCTTGATGACACTGTCTAAAATACAGCCGACCACAGAGGGCGCAAGCCCCGTGGTATAGGAGTTGATAATGACAAACAGCGGCTTGCTCGAGAGCACGTTTGAAACAAGCTGCACAAACGGATAGAGGTTTTCCTCTAATTTCCAGACCTCGCCCGAGGGGCCTCTGCCATAGGAGGGCGGGTCCATAATGATGGCGTCATAGGTGCGGCCGCGGCGAATTTCACGCTCGACGAATTTCGCGCAGTCATCGACGATCCAGCGGATGGGCGCGTCTGAAAGGCCGGAGCTTGCGGCATTCTCCTTTGCCCAGGCGACCATGCCCTTTGCCGCATCCACATGGCAGACCGAAGCGCCCGCACTTGCAGCAGCCAGGGTCGCACCGCCGGTATAGGCAAACAGATTCAGCACGCTGACGGGGCGGTTCGCCTCCCGGATCGTTTCGCGGATGAAATCCCAGTTGGCAGCCTGCTCCGGGAACACGCCCGTGTGCTTGAAGTTCATGGGCTTGACATTGAACGTCAGATCGTCATATTTTACCTGCCACCGCTCGGGCAGACGGTTTTTTGACCAGGCACCGCCGCCGGTGTTCGAGCGTGCATAGCGGGCATCGTAGCTATTCCAGCGGCGATCCTGCTTTTCGGTATTCCAGATGACCTGCGGGTCAGGCCGCACAAGAATGTATTTTCCCCAGCGTTCCAGCTTTTCGCCGCTCGAGGTGTCGATCACCTCATAATCACGCCATTTGTCAGATTTCCACATAGGTTACTCCTGTTGTTTCTTTTCTTCAAAGAGATCCGGACGCTCCGGGATGATCGCAGGGGCAAAGCCCGACGTAAACGTATCTCCCGTGAAGCTGTCACCGGTCTCGCCGCCGGGCTCCGACGGTTCCGTAGGCTCGGTCGGATCTAGCGGATCTACGGGCTCGGGATCTTCTTCCGGCTTTTGTGATTGCTGATATGCCTCCCACGCCGCCTGCGTGTGCACGGTGCAGACCTCCAGGTCAAGCGCCTCGCCTCGCTTATACTTCGAGTTGCGATCCTCCGCGCATTTGACCAGCACGCCGATTTCCTTCAATTCAGTCGGCTCGCCTTCGCCTGCATTTGCCGCATGGAACAGCTCGCAGTATTCGTTGGCAAGCATCCCGGTCTCCGGGCAGACCTTATGGTTCTCGTGATAATCGCAGGATTCGAGGCCCTTTGCATCCTCGGAGAAGATCAGAACCTTTTCTACGCGAGAGGCCGTTTTGTCCTTGCTTATATAGACCTCCTTGCACACATCCGTTGCAAGGCCGCCGGAGTCCACACAGATGGAAACGGTGGTCGTACCGCTCGGGATCTCAAAGTATTTCGATTCCTTGCCCTTGTGCAGCTCCGTCATGACCATCTTCCAAAGACGGACAGCGGGGTTGGTGCCGTCGCCGACAAGCTTGATCTCCTCGTTTTCATCAAAGCCGCACCACACGCTTGCGGTGTAGTAGGGCGTAAAGCCGCAGAACCAGCGGTCAAAGTTATCGGAGGTCGTGCCGGTCTTGCCGCAGACGCTGTAGCCGTCCATATAGGCTGCCCAGCCGGTACCGGAAAGCACGGCGTTATTGAGCACGTTCTGCATATACCAGGCAGCCTTTTCGCCGACCGCCTGACGCGTCTGCTGGCGATTGTCGAGAATGGTCTTGCCGCTGCTGTCCTCCACGCGGGTGTAGGTACGTGCCTGACGGAACATACCCTGATTCGGGAAGGTCGCATACGCCTGCGCCATCTCGCGCACGGTGACGCCGTAGGTCAGAGCGCCCATGGAAAGCGGAGCTAAGGCCTTGTCGGTGAAGTCTTTGCCGTTGATGCTTATGGAGGTGACAAGGGTGGACAGGCCGAAGCGTTCGGTGGCATATTCAAAGCTGGTTTCCACGCCGAGATCCTTTAAGACCTTGACGGCAATGGTGTTCAGAGAAGAGACAACGCCGTGATTGACCGTCATGTTGCCGGAATTGCCGCCGCCGTCGTTGCGCGGCCAGCCGTTTGCATCCGGGGCGTCCTCATAGGTGGTGGCGGGCGTGCAGACACCGAGGTCGAACGCGGGACAATAGACCGAGATCGGCTTCAGGCTGGAGCCCGGCTGACGGCGGGACTGGGTCGCACGGTTTAAGGTGAGACTGCCCTCCTTCTCGCCGACACCGCCGCTCATGGCAACGATGTCGCCGGTTTCGTTGTCGATGATGACGATGCCCGACTGGAGCTGCTGCCAAGAATCCGTCTGCGGGATCTTCGACAGATCCTGATAAATGTTATCAACGATGTTCTGTGCATCGACATCAATGGTGGCATAAATCTTATAGCCGCCCGTGGAAAGCTTCTGATAGGCAACACGCTCGGTATAGCCGTAGGTCTCCATCAGGTCATTGACGACGTCGCGAATGATGGTATCGACAAAGTAGGAATAACAGCTCGATTCCTTGACGATGCTCGTGACAGACCCGCACTGCGGACAGTACCAGTGGCCGTCGTCGGCGTTCTCGCGGAACTGAATACGTTCGCCCTTGAAATCACAGCCCGGGCAGGAATAGACCTCCTCCTTGCCGTAGTCGCTGTGGAAGTCCAGCTCCTGCTGCGTGGCGGCTTCATGCTCTTGCTTGTCGATAAAGCCCTGCGCGAGCAGCTGATCGAGGATGATCCTCTGCCGCTTCAGATTTCGCTCGGTGCTGATATAGGGGTCAAAAAGGGACGGGTTGTTGGTGATGGAAATGATGGAGGCACATTCGGCAGTGGTCAGCTCGGACAGCTCCTTGCCGAAATAGACCCTCGCGGCACTCTGCACGCCGTAGCAGCCCTCGCCGAGATAGATGTTGTTGAGGTACCATTCCATGATTTCCTGCTTGGAGTAGCGTTTTTCGACCTCCAGGGCACGGAAGATCTCCTGGATCTTACGGTGGACGGTGACCTCGTCCTCATGGGTCAGGTTTTTGATGAGCTGCTGCGTCAGCGTGGAGCCGCCGGCAGAGCCCGTTCCGAGGAACATTTTTATGCAGGCCCTGCCCGTCGTGATCCAGTCAACACCGGAATGCTCGAGAAAACGCTTGTCTTCAATGGCGATGGCGGAGTTGATGAGGCCTTCCGGAATGTCCTTATAGGATGCCCACACACGGTTTTCTTCCGAGTCGATCTGCTCGAGCTCGGCATAGGAACCGGTATTTTTGTCATAATAGTAGATGAACGAGGTCTGACTCTGCGTAACGGTGTCGAGCTTCAGCTCCTCGGCGAAATTCTGCGCCTCGGGAATGACCTCTTTTTTGAGATAATTGGTGAAATAGCTCATAAAAATGAGCCCTGCCACGACGCCGACAAGCAGCAGCGTGCCGATGGCTTTCAGAACGAACAGGAGGATATGGCCGAGGCCTTCCAAAGCGCCGAGCGTCACACGGACGCCGACGGGCTTTTCTTCTGTATGGTTTTGATTGTTCCGTTGTTTGTCCATAATTCCCTCCGAACAAAGCAGCAATGTGCCGTGTACGATTTTCCGTTGTATATGAAATGGCGCTATCAATCCACTTTAATACCATTATAAATTGATTATACCATGAATGTCAAATAGTATTAGCTTAAAATAGGGAACGTGCGATGTGATAAACAGAAATTTA
>JAKSPM010000040.1 GCA_024404825.1 Clostridia bacterium | reverse complement strand
ACATTGCAGGGCTTGCCGTCAAGGTCATTGATGACGTCCATGCCATGCTCCTGGCCGCAAAGCCTTTCCTGGATCATAACGCACTCATCCAAATCGGCACCCGACTCATATTTCAGATAGGTCCTGCCAATGGTGCGCTTTGTTTTCTCGTAGAATACGCGAAGCTCAAGCTCATTTTCCGCTTCGAATACGGCAATCGAGCCCATGCCCCAGCGTGGCTTAACAAACAGCGGATAGGAAAGCTCCCCTTTCGCGATGTCTGCAATGGCGTTCTCGGGCGAAAGATAGGTCTTCGGTGTAGCAAAGCCGTTTTCTTTCAGGAACAGGTAGGTCTTCCACTTATCGTTGCAGATCTCCGTGACCCACGGGTCTGCGGCGATGACTCTCGTTCCGATTGTCGCAAACGCTTCCTTGTTTTTGGAAAGAACGGGAATGTCAATATCGAACAGCGAAATCAGGGCGTCGATCTTGTTTTCCTCACAATAGGCGAGCAAAAACGGAATATAATTCTCGTCATAGATGATCGGGGTCACAACGCACTTATCCGCGATCCCAAATGCAGGAGATTGCGACGAGCTGTTTGCAACATGAACCAGACCTGCTCCGTCCAGTGCCTTTTGAAAATACTCGACCATATAGCTTCTTCTGCCGACAGAAGTCAGCAGAATATTGATCTCTTTTTTGGACATGGTTGTCAATCTCCGTTCTTTTCGGATTTGGATGCAAGATAATCAAAGAACAACGGTGTTCCGCCCGTATGGAGGAACAGGATTTTTTTGTTTTGAAGACTATTTCTTCGGATGTATTCCAACATTCCTCGAAACGCCTTGCCGGTATAAGTTGGATCAAGTGGCAGCCCGTAACGATGGAAGGCAAGGTCAATCGTCTGTTCGATCTCCGCATCATACAACCCGTATTCGCCGCACAGCCAATCGTCTTCCACACAGATGCGGTCACGATCGGTAAAGGCCTTCCCCTGCTCGGCAAAGTAAGCCGTCACAGATCGTTCGATCACAGCCTCGGCCTTTTCTTTGTTTCTTGCAACAGAGATACCGATGATTTTCTCCTTGCCGCCGCATTCCAAGGCGCCTGCAATCAGACCGGATTGGGTCATTCCCGTACCGGTCGGCAGGAAAATATAGTCATATTCACCGTCTGCAATTTCGCGGTACGACTTAGCATAAGCCCGTACCGGAACTGCTTCGTTTCCCTTGCCGTAGCGGTCGCCGTAAATATAGTAAGGGTCAAGTCCCTCGTTCCGGCATTGCTCCGTGACGGCATCAACTGCCGGTGCGACCTCATATTTTTCACAGCGGAAAACCTCTGTATTGAGAGAGGCAACGAGCCGGCTGTTTGCCGTTTCGATAAAACCGCCGTGCTCTTCGGAGGGAGCAAGCAGTTTACACGGAACACCCTGTGAGGCACAGAGATTGGCAAGCGCGCGGCTCAAATTGGAGCGCGGATTGCCGTAGCCGATCAGGCAGTTCTTACCCTTGGCTCGCATATCGTTCAGGAATTCCAATGCGATCCGCACCTTGTTTCCACCGAAGGAAAACGGCAGCAGGTCATCGCGTTTCACATGGATCTCCATATTCAGTTCCGGGAAAGTCAAGGACGTGATCGGCGTCGTGATTCCGTCAAGGTCAAAATAATTCATAAATCAATAATGATAGCGAAGGTACAGCTTTTTTCCGTTGCTGTCCAGTAGATAGGCGGGCTCGTAGCCGGGGAAATCAAAGGCACGGACATGGCGCTCTAACTCTTCCGGCGTCATCGTATCAAGATCGACGATTCGGTTCTCCTCCAACGTGCCCTTTTTGTAATAGCAGGTCTTGTAGCCCTTGTTGACAAATTCTTCGTGAGAAATGCCTTCAAAACGACGTTCCAGTGCCTCGGGAATCACCGCTTTCAAGCCCTCTAAAAGTGCAGCCTGCGTCTTTTGGAAAACGGTGTAGGCGGTATCGTCCTTCGTCACGGGGAATTCACACCGACGAATGATTTTACCGGTGTCAATGCCGGCATCAATGTAATGGATGGTGCCGCCGCCGACGGGGCTGTTCTGCAAGATGGTGTGATTTGCAGAATACAGACCGCCGAATTCGGGCAGCAGCCCGCCGTGGGTGTTGATAATGCCGTTTTGGAACCTGTCGATCAGTTCTTCTTTGATGATCTTGCTGAACCGGCAGGAAAGGCCGAGCGTCAACTCCCCTGCTCTGAACTGCTGCGTCAGCTCGTCCATCGTATAGCGTTGAAGGCCTTGCTGTGCGCAGTAATCGGCAAGCAGCGGCACATCCTGCCACGGATCATTGTTATGAGGCTTTTCATTGCCGACGACAACGCCGATTTCGACATCGGGAAGCGTCTGCAAAAACATGACGGTTTTCGTTGCGATTGGAAGATCGCCGAACACGATCACGGAACGTTTCGTCAAGATTATTCCTCCTCGACCGAATTCAAATGCACAATTTCTGTTTGAACAATGTTCTCCATTCAGCGTGCATGCCTTTTCATCTTGAGCTTTTTGTGCCATTCGTTAATGCCTTCCAGCAGGTAATGGTAAATTTCCATTTTGAAAAGTATGGAGCCGAGGACGTAGATCATAATACCAAGCGGCACCTGAATGGCAAGGATCAGCCAGTCGTTTGAAACAGGAAGCAGTGTCACAGAATAGACAACCGCACCCATGAAACACGAAAGCAAAATACTCGGTAACATATCCTTGACCTGATTCAGATAAGAATATCCGAGAAGTTTTTTATTCGGCCAGGAGTTGATGATCTGACCGGAAATACTGGTGAAGATGACACTCAACGCCATAGCCTTGACGCTGATAAACATCGTAGCAAGAATTGCGGCTATATTCACGGTTTTTTTGATGATTTCGAGTTTCAGGAAAATATCGCTTCTGCCGACCGCCTTAATGGCATTGAGGTTTGCCGTGTGGATGGGATAAAAGGCATAGGAGAAGCAGAAAACGCGAAGGAAAAATACACAGGGAAGCCACTTTGCCGTAAACAGGATACGAATAACCGGCTCTGCGCAGACAGCGAGGCCCATCATGATAGGCATGAGGATATAAGTACTGGTCTTGATAGAGCGGCGGGTCATCTGTCGCACAACCGCCTTATCATCCTGCGCCTTTGACATTGTCGGCAATAGGACACTGTCAATTGCCGTGTTTATGTTGGTGACAAACAAGCTTGGGAAGCTGTCGCCTTTGTGATAGAACGCTAAATCATCCTCCGAATACTGTTTTCCGATGATCAGTGTACGAAGCTTATTATATACGGTGTCAATCAAACCGGAAACAAGCATTTTCCAGCCATAGGAAAACAGTCCCTTCAAGCGAAGGAAAGAGAACATTTTTTTCGGGCGCCATTTCACGGTAAACCACAGGATAATGGTGTCAAGCGTTGCGTCCACAAGGTTCTGCATAACGATCGCCCATGCGCCATAGCCCATGTACGCCATGGAAATACCGACAGCAGCCGCGATCAGCGTGCCGCCCAAAGAGGCAAAGAAGAAGCGTTTGAACAGCATATGTCTGGAAATATATGCGTGCTGAACACTTTTCACGCCACTGACGATCAAGGTAAGGCCGCAAACACGAACAAGGGCCGTCAGATCACTGTTTCCATAAAACTTTGCCACCAGCGGTGCCGTGAAAAAGACGATTACATAAAGTGTCAGGCACATGAAGACATTGAAGTAGAACATACTGGAAAAGTCCAGATCGTCTGCGTTTTTCTTCTGAATCAGTGCCACACCCATACCGCTGTCGATAAAGACGGCAAGAATTGAGGTGAAAACAGTTGCAAGTGCAACTGTGCCGTAAGCACCCGGAGCGAGTCTTCTGGCAAGAATAATGGATACTACAAAAACGATCGCCTGTGCTCCCCATTTTTCAAAGAAGCGCCACATGAAGCCGTTGACGGTCTTCTTCTTTGCATCAGCAAGGGAAACCTCATTGTTATCTATCGTCGTTTTTGAGGTCAAAGCTGCACGGCGCAGGACTTCCTCGTCATGCTTTTCCATGCGTTGGCGGCGCAGCTCCGCCCTTCTCTGCCGTTTCAGCTTTTTTCGCTCTTTGGGGTCGGTCGAAAGTTTGATTTTATGTTTTGCTTTTTTTGCGGTCGGTTTACTTTTTCTGACCGCATGTTTTTTTCGGTTGAGTTCGCTCAATTTTCTTTCCTCCCGCTGCGATTAAAATGCAGCGTCTTTCTTTGAAAAATGTGCCCGCAGGAACAGGCGCACCCGATATTTGAAACCGTAATCCTTGTAGAATTCACGGTATTGTTTCTGATTCATCGTTTTATAATCCTTTCGGATCGCTGCAATATGATAGTTCTGGTGAAGAACATAATGCTCGCAGATATCATGGTATTTCCCCTGCGTATATTTATCATAGGACTGCATTGCGGAAATCATCTTTTCATGGTGCTTCACGCGCTTTTCATCCTGATTGCGGCTATTCCAGCAGCCGATACTGCCGGCACGGTGGCACGCCATGGTCTCGTCAATGAAATACAAATTGCCTAAGTTGCCGAAATACAGTTCGTAGCATTCATCGCTGACATCGGCGATCTTCGCAAATTCGGGAAGGTCGCCGATATAGGCACGGATGTCATCGCCCCGGAAAAAGAAGCTGAGCAGGTGGAACTGGAAATCCTCGACGGAACGGAGGAAGGTTTCCGACGGAATGATCTGCGTGCCGGAGAATTTTTTCGGAATGGAAATGCCGGCATCTTCGCCGTTTTCCCAGACCGTTTTGACCCGGTGCACGCACATATGGCACTCCGGATGCGCCTTTAAGGCATTATACTGCTTTTGGAGTTTCAAAGGGTCATCCCAATAATCGTCACCCTCACAGAAAGCAACATATTTGCCTGTCACATGGGGCAAAACCAGATAGGAAGGCATCACATTGCCCTTTTTATACTGGTTTTCTTCTTCGTACAGGGGCTTGACGATGTCGGGATACTTTTCTTCAAATTCCCGGATAATCTCGGTCGTGCCGTCGGTGGAGCAGTCGTCGTGGATGAGCAGTTCAAACGGAAACGTTGTCTTCTGCGCAACGATACTCTCCATGCACTGACGGATATATTTGACTTGGTTGTAAGCGATGCAGACGACCGTTACAGTCGCTCCGGCAGGATGTTCCGGCATAGGTTTTCCCCTTTTCTGCTTGTGATTATGTCAACCTACCGGTCAGGTAGATCGGAAGATAACTGCGCAGTTTCATCATGCGGATAAGCCGCTTCGGAACTGACTTGCAGGCGCATTTTTTTGTTGCCTCGATGCAGACCGGATCGCGCAGGATCTGTGTGTTCATTTTGATTTTTCGGCGTGTACTGATCGGATTGCCGGCGGACATATTGTTGCGCAAAACTCGCATGATCGCATCCACATAACTGTCATAAAACGCACCTTCGTACGCAGTCTTTTCCGCTTTGGAAAAAATCAGATCATGAAGCAGTCCGAAACTTTTCTTCTTCTGCTCCCACATCTGCGGGATAAAGCGGGAGGTCACACTTTGCGCATTGTCCTCCGTGTAATAGTATAGTGCCTTCGGCAAGATACGGATCCGCTGCCCGCTGTGCTGCAGATAACGGAGATTGAAATACTGATCCTCGCCGTCCGTCATAGTTTCATCAAAGCGGAGATGATGCGCTTCGAGCACACTGCGCAGAAAGATTTTGTTCCAAGGCGTGTTTAACTGTCGAATTTCAAACAGTGTCCAAAGATCGGTATCAACAGGCTTTCCGTCATTTGACGCAATTACGGACTGCCGCACGGTCTTGCCGTCCTTCACGCAGGAAAAGCCGCAGACACAGAGGTCTGCCCCGCCTGCTTCCATAGCGGCAAGCAGTTCTTTGCACCAATCAGCATGCGGGCGGTCATCACTGTCGCAGAACATGACATACTTGCCCGTTGCCGCATCCAAGCCGCGGTTGCGGGCAGACGATGCGCCGCCGTTGGGCTTGTGGATCACACGGATGCGGGCATCTGTTTGCGCCAGTTTGTCACAGATGGCACCGCTTTCATCCGGCGAGCCGTCATCGACCAGGAGCAGTTCCAAATCAGACTCCGTCTGCTCCAAAATAGCGGCAGTGCAGGCTTCTATGTACTTTTCCGCCTTGTAGACGGGCACGATCACACTGATTTTCGGCATGGTGTTATCCTTTGTTTAACAGCATCAGGCGGAAATATCTTATACGATCTTTCGTCCCGATTTCTCCGTTTTTCTTCAATTTCTTGTACTGTTCTTTGAATTCATGCTTCTTGTGTGCGCCCATCGCGGCGTACAGATAAAGCCTTGTCGTCATCATATCGATTCGGTGCAGATACTCTGCCTTTTTCTCTTCCGGAATGTGCATCCGCTTGATGGTCTCGGACTGGATCGTTCCGTTCTCCTGATAGCGTTTCATATAGTCATCATAGGACTTCACGCTGTGGGACATACTGTCTTCATAGACGATGTAATTGTAGACCGGAACATCCAGATAGTGGCGGTCAAATTCATAATACACCGGCAAAAGCATCTGCCAGTTCTGTCCGCGGCGTGCCTCATAGATATCCATTTCGGGGTTGACCTTGCGCAGACCTTCGACGCGGAGCATATGACAGCCGGAGTTGAAGTTGGATCTGTAGTTAAGCAGCAGCCAGAACTGCTTTGGCTCACGCGTTTCGGGAAAATGAGAACTTGCAAGTGTGTAATGCTCCCGATCCGAGTCATTTCTTTCGAAGGAATCTGTTTCCAATGCCATGCACTCAGGATGAGCATCCATATAAGTGACCCTAGCAGAAAAAGCATTTTTTTCAAAATAGTCATCCGGGTCAGCCCAGCAAAGATAAGTCCCGCAGACCTTCTTCAGACCTGTGTTGATTGCGCCGCCAAGACCTCTATTTTCCTGGTAAACATAGTCAAACTGATATCCCAGTTTTTCCAGTGCTTCGCGATAAGAAAAGAGCTTATTCTCTGTCTGGTCCGTAGAGCCATCGTTAACGAATATCAACTGGACATCCGTAAAATCCTGTTCCAGCAAAGACTGAAAAAATCTGTCACAGACCTTTTCCACATTATAGCACGGAACAATCAGGCTGATGGTTACATTTGACATATTTGGCCCTCTTTTTGGTTTAGTATCACCGAAAGATACCGCGTAAGTGCATCTTTCCAGTCCGGCAGCGGTGTAAATCCCATTGCGATCAGTTTGGATTTATCCAAGCGGCTGTTAAACGGTCTTCTGGCTTTCGACAAGCCGTATTCTTCTGTCGTTACCGGAATGACCTTTGTCGGGCAGCCTGCGGCTTTGAAGATCTCACAGGCAAATTCATACCATGAAATGTAGCCGCCGGCATTGGTTGCATGATAAATGCCGTACTTTTCCGTTTCGATCATATCGGCGATCAGTCTCGCCAGATCCGGCGTATAGGTCGGCGTGCCGATTTGGTCGTTAACCACACGAAGCTGCGGGTGTGTCTGTCCGAGTCGCAGCATGGTTTTGACAAAATTATTACCGTTTTCTCCGAACACCCACGCGGTGCGGACGATAAAGTATTTTTTAACAAGCTGTTTGACCGCAAGCTCACCCTGAAGCTTGGAGTCGCCGTAGACATTGACGGGTGCATACGCAGTGCATTCCGGTTCCCAGGGCTCCGTACCGTCGCCGTTGAACACATAGTCGGTGGAAATATAGAGCATTTTGGCATCGAGCTCACGGCAGGCAGCTGCAAGATGCGCTGTTCCGTGATGGTTGATCGCCATAACTTTTTCCCGGTTATCCTCTGCGGCATCCACGGCCGTCCAGGCAGCACAGTGTATCACGGCATCCGGTCGGATTTCTGCGAACGTGCGCTGCACGGCTTCTGCGTCCGTAATGTCCAGCGGCACATAATCACAGCCGAGACACTGCAAGCCATCCGGCGCCTGCGTCAAAATATCACTGCAGCAGCAGCTATGCCCGCGTCTGGTCAATTCAATTGTGACATCGTATCCGAGCTGACCGCCCACACCCGTCACAAACAGTTTCATAGTAACACCTCATGCATTTGATTACTCAGCCTTTGCGCAGATGCAGCCGGCAAAACGCGCTTTTTGCGCAACGAAAACTCCGAAACTTGAAACGGCGCCGTTTGTCGAGTTTTCGCAAATCCAGTTTGCGATAATATGTTTTATAGGTTTGAAACAAAGCCTTCCGTTCTTCTTTGTAAGGCTTTTGATCCGCATACATATCGCAGTATAGCGTAATCGACAAATTCGCCATCATGGAAAGAAGCGGCTGATGCAGATTTGGATATTTCTCGCTGAACAGCGGAAGATACGCATCATAAAGCTTCATGGCTGTCAGCTGACTCGGACGGAACACGCCGCGGCAGGCACTTTCTTCACTTTGCACATAATGATACAGCGGGCGCTTGTCAAACCAGATCTTTTCTGCGCGATCCAGGGCCTGCTGTGCAAAGAGGCTGTCCTCTCCGCGGAAAATGTCTGTTCGAAACTGCAAGCCTTCAAGCAGGTGCTTGTGATACAGTTTGTTGCAGCAGAAAGGCTCGTCTGTAAGCACGATGCGGTGTGCACCTTCCGTATCAAACATGCCGTAATGCGCATCCGCCAGTTGGTGCGCCGTTTCATGCGAGGGATAGGTGACAAAATATTCAAAGTTCACGGCATCCACCTGATGCTCATTCATTAAGCCAAGCAGATATTCGTAGGTGTCCGGCTCCAAAAAATCGTCACTGTCCGGAAAATGGATATAATCGCCGTGTGCCAGCGCAATGCCGTTGTTTCTGGTCGTTGAGACACCGCTGTTCGGCTGATGAACACAGACCACGCGGCTGTCCTTTGCAGCATATTCGTCGCATATGATGTCGCTGCCGTCCGTGGAGCCGTCATCGACCAAAATGATTTCCAGATTTCGATAGGTCTGCCCGGTGATACTGTCAAGGCATTTTAGCAAATGCTCGCCGGGGTTATAGACCGGAATAATCACGGAAATCAGAGGATTCATTCTTTTTCACTCCAAAAATTTTCTAAGTAGTCGATCAGCTTATGCGGAGAAAGATCGTACGCAAAATCAAATGCAGAATAGTCGATCGGCTGCTTTGCAAAGGTGGTATCGATTTCCTCCGGCTCGGAGAAAACCGACATAAAATCCTTGTTAAAATAAGGCTGGCCCATGGCAGAAACATGGTCGGTCAGGAGCTTGCGCTTGTAGGTAATGGCCTCCTGCGTGCGCAAGGTCGCAGCATTGCTGCCGCCCTGCATAAGCTCTAAAATACAGCGGCTTTTCTTGACATTTTCAAGGTTTTCCGCATAGGAAATGGGGTCTTGATAGTGCAAACCTGCACCTTCGATCCGATCCTCAATCTTCGTACCGCAAATGATGAAATTGCAGCGAAGTCCGGCTGCCGTGAGCACACGGTAGGCACTATGAATACGTGCTAAACGGTCTTTTGCAAAGCCAAGGAAGTAGACATCCCAATCAAATTCGGTCGGCTCCGTCACATTTGTGATCGCACCATAAGCGATTTCTTCGAAGCAATCGATCTTATGCTTTTCTGCATCGCCGCGGTCATAAGAGATGATTGCATCACTGCAATTACGGAAGCATTCAATGCTGCCTGCCGTCTTTTCGATGAGGTCGAGGAAATAGACGACAACTTTGTTTTCCGGGTTTAATTTCTTGATGTAGTCATATATTTCCGGAGCTTCTCTTAGATACTTGCCGCCGTTGAAGAAATAGCAGCAGGGTTTGTCGTTTTCGAAGTCTTTTTTGCAAATTTTCCGAAACCAAAGCCGTTTGAAAGGCAGCCGGATATGGCGGTTTGCCCGCTCGGAAAAGTGGAAAAAGAACAGCTTTTGCAGAAATCTGCTGCCGTCAAAGGCTCTGTCATAAACACGCACATAATCGTACTTTCTCAGCGGAACAAACAACGGCTTGAGATAGTCCTGCGTGACTTTATAGAATATGTAGTTGTACTTCGGCTTATCTGCCGGCGTACATTCTTTCATAATAGTTCTGATACTCCCCTGCTAAAATGTGCTCCCACCACGGGCGATTGCTTAAGTACCATTCGACCGTCTGACGGATGCCGTCATCGAACTTGGTGGCAGGCAGCCAGCCGAGCTCATTATGGATCTTCGTCGGGTCAATGGCATAGCGCATATCGTGGCCGGGACGGTCGCGGACATAGGTGATGAGGCTTTCCGGCTTGTCTAACTGACGCAGGATGGTCTTGACGACTTCTAAATTCGTGCGCTCGTTGTGGCCGCCGATATTGTATACCTCGCCGTCGGTACCCTTTCTCAAAATCAGGTCGATGGCTGCACAATGGTCTTCGACATACAGCCAGTCACGGATGTTTTCGCCGGTGCCGTAAACAGGCAGGCTCTCATCGGCCAATGCGCGGGAGATCATCAGCGGAATGAGCTTTTCCGGGAAATGATAAGGGCCGTAGTTATTGGAGCAGCGGGAAACCGTGACCGGGAGCTTGAAGGTACGGTGATAAGCCAGCACCAGCAGGTCAGCCGCAGCCTTGGATGCAGAGTACGGGCTGGAGGTATGGATGGGTGTCGTCTCGGTAAAATACAGGTCGGGACGGTCAAGCGGAAGGTCGCCGTAAACCTCATCGGTAGAGACCTGATGATAGCGCTTGATGCCGTACTTGCGGCAGGCATCGAGCAGCACCTGCGTGCCCATGACGTTGGTGCGCAGGAAAACTTCGGGATTTTCAATGGAGCGGTCAACATGGGATTCCGCTGCAAAGTTAACGATATAATCGGGTTTTTCCGCTTCAAACAGATCATAGACCAGCTTGCGGTCGGCAATGTCGCCCTTGACGAATTTGAACTTCGGGTCGTTCATCACAGGCTCCAAAGTTTCGAGATTGCCCGCGTAGGTCAAAGCATCCAGACAGATAATATCATCTTCGGGATGGTGTTTACGCTGATAGAATACAAAGTTACTGCCGATAAAGCCGGCACCGCCGGTAACGATCAGTTTCATGATGAAAACTCCTTTCAAATTGGCTCCACCGCTCTGCGGGGGAGCTGTCACGAAGTGACTGAGGGGG